>JAPUGI010000163.1 GCA_027292925.1 Gammaproteobacteria bacterium | reverse complement strand
ATACTGGGAGTATCCGGTGAAGTCAGAATACACTGGACTCAATGCACGCAGTCTGTAGAGATAATTCTCAAAACCAATATTCGGCATCACCAGCACGACCGGGAAATACAAAGCCATCATAAACATAGTGATGAATTTGTTGCGTGTGACGACATAAAAGAACACAGACAACACTGTCATCAGGTAAAACGGAAACTGAAAAAAGAACAACAATCCAAGCAGATACTGAATCACATTGATGTCATAAAACTCACGGTATAACTGCACACCAATGGCTGCCAGCATGGCAACCAGCAGCATCGATACGATCACTGTCAGCATGCCTGTAAACTTGGCCGTCATCACAACCCAGTTCGACTGCGGCATGGCATCCATTATCTCGTTAACCTTGACACCGCGTTCACGCACCATGAGTTCACCGGAGTAGTAGATCAAGACCACGATCAAAGAAAACGAAAACGCACCATTAATGACGCGGACCATGACTGTCGTCGTGGGATAAACTGCAGTGCCGAAGAGATTACCCAGATCGCCAACCGCATTACCGACGACCATGAAAATCCCAAGAACAAGCAGTACAACGAAAGGCACCGACAAAATCACGTTTCTGACTTCCAGTTTCGTCTGGGACAGATACTGCATAAAACTGGCAGACAGATCGAATCGCCGGTTGATAACGACAGGCTGAAGTGACTCTGGTATTACTTCAGGGAAATCCTCGAGAACGCCCGTGGCGGTTCTTCCAAAAGGAGTCCTTTTCCCCTTTTTGCGGGCTTTATCAAGCGAGAACGGGAACATCAGGTAGGACAACGCCAGGAAAACACTACCAATTGTCATCCATAACAGCCTGTTAGCGATCAGTTTTCCTTCAAACCCCGGCACTGTCGAATTCTTTTCAAATACCGTCCAGTAACGGGTCGTTTCCTCCAACACCGTAACACCAAATGGGTCCAGCATGCTCGTTACTTCAATTGTCTGCTTCTCTGTGAATGTATCAATCACAAATGACAACATCAGTAGCGCCACCACGCCGACATAGGTGGCCATCATGCTTCGCGTCACTGTGGCCAGGAAGAAAAAAAGGCAGGAAGAAACAAAGAGGTTGGGCAAGGCTATCGCCCAGGAAGCGAAGAAATAGGCCTCAAAATTAGTGCTGGCAATACGTTCCTGATCCAACCAGGGCATAAACTCACCCACCAGCACGCCAGCCAGCCCGGCGAAGTACAAGGCGAAGGTAAAGGGCAAGGCACCGAGGAACCTGCCATAGACATAGTCAAATTTGCGCACTGATGTAGAGAAAAAGAGCTCAGCCATGCCGAGGTCATAATCCCGGATCACGCCGCTGGCAGAAAAAGCAATCGCCCCAAAGAGCGCAAATACAGTCAGCGAACTCAAGGTCAGGACCACCGTGTAAGGCGAGTTGATATTGATATTGTCGACGCCCCCGACCATGGATACATTGGGCGTGGTGGTTGCCAAAAAAGTGATCAGGAAGAACACACCTGACAATACATAAACCAGATTCTGGCGTCGATGGAAGTTCAGCTCAAATTTGAATACATCTAAAAACATGGACTTTCCTGGCATAGGGACCTGCGCAATCTTATGAAACGGGAGTTACAAAGAAACAGCGATACCATGGTTGGTCAGTGTCGCGAAATAAACGTCTTCAAGGTCAGCATCAACAGGATCAAACCCTTCCGGCTGACCATCGTGGAATACATGGATCACCGTCTCTCCCGCTGTCAGATGTGACAGGATGACTCTATATTCTTGTTGGTACTCACCCAGCGCTTGTCGAGACACCTTCTTCTGCCAGACGCTCCCTTTAAGACTATCCATGACTGTCGCCGGTTTTCCAGTCAATAAAATTTCGCCATTACCCATAATTGCCATGTTTGAACATAGATCAGAAACATCATCAACGATGTGTGTACTCAGGATCACAACAATATTTTCGCCGATTTCAGCCAGCAGATTGTGAAATCGGTTCCTCTCGGATGGATCGAGTCCAGCAGTCGGCTCATCCACTATGATCAGCTTCGGGTTACCTAGCAGCGCCTGGGCTATGCCAAATCTTTGCTTCATCCCACCTGAGAATGTGTCGATAGCCACGTTGCGAACATCCCAGAGATTGGTCTGTACCAGGAGCGCATCTACCAGGTCTTTTCGCTCTGCCTTAATAACAATGCCCTTCAAGATGGCAAAGTGACTCAACATATCCAGTGGGGTCATTTTCGGATAGACACCAAAATCCTGAGGCAGGTACCCCAATATCTTTCGCAATTCTTCTTTACCGTTAACCACGTCTAATTCATCGAGAAAAATGGTGCCGGTATCCGGCTCCTGCAAGGTCGCAATCGTTCGCATCAGCGTGGACTTTCCGGCACCGTTGGGACCAAGCAGGCCAAACATTCCCTCAGGTATCTCAAGAAAGACCTTATCCAGTGCTTTAACGCCATTCTTGTAGGTCTTGGATAGTTCCCGGATCGTTAGCATCACTGCCCCCCGTCGTTTCCAACGTAATAACTAGCCCAACAATTAGTCGGTATTATGCAGTAACCAAGCCAATCACTGGAACTTGTTGTTTATTATGAATTTCCCATTGCTGTAGCACACCAGCACTCAGCTTTATTCGCCTATTAGTGGCCAGTATGACTATTGCAAGGCCACGCAAGTTCGCGAAATTCGTGTAATTTTTATGTCGCTACCAAATCTAGTCGCAAGTCATCCAGAAATAGTTTGAACGCGGCTGACCGCCCTTGCGATTTGGTCCTTTAACCACATATATACCCTGATCGTTATCATCTGAGGTTCTCTTTCAACGACTCATAATCCAAGCCGCGCAATCTGTTCCCCGGGTGCTTGCATTTCTTCAAGGGCATGGCGAAGCAAGTCCTGCATGTCTTTTTCGAGCGGTTCTCCAACCCGGTTCTCATTTTCTTCAGGATCATCGTTAACCTTGTACAGGTGGTGGTCGTTGATCTGTGGATTCAACGACCAATAGGGCAACAGATCACCCTGCCGGAAAGGTTGCCGGATCACGGGGATTTCGGAATCAGGCATGAAATCCAGGTAGGCACGTTTATCGGGATTGGGGAGACGAATGTTTGGTAATCCCGAAATCGGCATGGTGGACCAGCGGTTGGACCACATGGACAACGGGAATCCATCATCGACCGGGGCACGCATGTATTTGTTTTTGCCGTCCTGTATTTGTACCCATTGCCCGAATATGCCACCGATTGCCCATTCACGGATGCTGGACACCTGTTTGTAGACGAGTGGCAACAGGGATTTCCCATGGCTGACATATGCGATCTCAGTATCGAACAAATCCACCAGGGTCGCATTAATATCAACGTTGGTGGTCAAGGCGGGAACCTCGCCGCATTCAATACCGGGTGCCGCAATCATGAGTGGCGTGTGTCCGAGGGTTTCATACTGTGGTACACCGGGTTTACCCCAGAGGTCCTTTTCGCCCAGGTAATGACCATGATCGGTACAGACAATGAACAACGTGTCCAGCCAGAGGTTATCCCTGTCCATAACATCCAGTACTTTGCCGAACCAGTGATCGATCATGCTGAGTTTGGCGCCATAGTTAGCACGGACATGCTGGCCTTCCCGTGCCGTGATGATCCCTCTTTCTACACCACCGATGGCATAAGGCGGCCAGATAATCAGTTCATCCTGCCACTCGGGATCATACTTCCTGTTCCAGGGCGCTGGTGTATCGAATGGTTCATGAGGATCAAATTCGTCCACGAACAGCAGGAAACTGTCATGGATGGTTGCATTCTGCTCAAGCCAGTCAGCTGTAGCCTGCATCGTTTTTGGACCGGGGAAATCCAACTCTTCGCGAAACCAGGTGCGAGACAAATCGTAAGGTGCCTTATTATCGCTCCCGGCCATTTTGCCCCTTGATCCGGCAGGAAGCGTAGGCGAACCTGCCCAACTGGGATCCTCCCTCGTTTTCCAGGGATCACTTTCATGCCCGCGCAGGTACTCCCAGGCCATAAAATCGGTGTGGTAATTTTCCCCCCCGGTCTCAAACAGGTGTGGGTGATCAGAGAACAACATGGTGGGAATCCCCTTACGACGCAAATGGTATGTAATGGGCCTCTCCCACAATTCGATGGAACCCCAGGGGCGCCACAGAAAATCCATGGCACCTACCAGGATGTCATGCCGGGCGGGTATGCAGGGCAATGAGCCGGTATAGTGATTGGTAAAGGAAATCGCCCTCTTCGCAAACCTGTCCAGATTCGGTGTTTCAAATTCATGGCCACCATAACTGCCCAACATGTGACGATTGAGACTATCCAACAACACAACAACGGCTTTTTGGGGCTTTTTCATAGATTATTCACCAGGCGAACGAGAATTTTTTTACCATAACAAACTATTTCAAGGGACATAACGACTATCAGGGTATGGAATGTACCGGGAACTGACCATGTTCGGTAAGACTACCGATGAACTGCTTATCCAGAAGGCGTTGGCGGGGTCCGAACGGGCCTGGTTTGGACTGGTAAGGCGATATGAAAAACGTTTGTACAACTATTCACTGAGGATGACAGGAAGTCCCGATGACGCAATGGATATTCTGCAGGATGTGTTGATGTCTGTTTACAGGAATCTTTCCACCTACCGGGGTGATGGCGTATTTGCGGCATGGCTGTTTCGCATCGCTTCTTTTCGCTGCACTGATTTTCTGCGGCGAAGAGGCAGGCAGTTTGCATCAACTGATGAGGTGGATGTCATCGACGAGTCCGGCCCGGTAACAGGAAATGACATGGACGGCAACAAGGGATTGATGGCAATGATGAGTCGTCTACCCACGGAGCAAAAACACGTGATTGAACTCAAGTTTTTCCAGCACTTCACATTTGATGAAATTGCAGGGCAACTGGGAATCTCATCAAACACGGCCAAGTCCAGGTTGTACGCCGCATTGAAAAAAATGCGTGAACAAAACGAGAACGTAATGATGGTAAAGGAGGGTGCATGAAAACCGAGTACTCTTGTGAACAATGTAAAGAACAGCTATTTGATTTCGTCAACAGCGTGCTGCCACCGCTTGAACAACAACTGGTGGACCAGCATCTGCAACATTGTGATGAATGTAATGCTGACCTGACAGATATTTGGAATCTGCAAAGTAAAGCTACCAGCTGGCGAGACGAAAGAGTGCCTCGCTGGAATCGCAGGCAGTTTTTCTTCGAGCCTTCTCCCTGGCCGATGCGAATGCAATGGGCGGCCAGTTTTGCTTCAGTGCTGGTGTTAATCCTGGTACTTATGGAAGCGCGCATATCCACTGTTGGCGGATTGACTGTCGATTTTGCGGCAAGCGATTCTCGCTATGTATCCCAGCCGGAGCTAATGCAACAGTTAGCGAGCGTGCAGAATCTGCAACGATCCGAATTGGATTCGAGTGTACAGAAACTCACCAGCCAGCAGATCACCACCAACCAGCTATTGCTGAGGACCCTTTTGGATGCCAGCCGGCAGGAGCGTCGTAAAGACCTGGGTAATATGCTCGTCTTATGGGAGCAGGCGCAGGACCAGCGGTCCGTGTCTACTGAAGAAAGCCTGCGCTATCTGATTGCTAGCCAGATCCAGGACCGGAGAGAGATTGAGGACTTGAACGATGCGTTATTACAAGTTAGCAACAACTTTTGAAAAACACGAGGTTTAAGATGAAAACTAAATTCATAATGTTGGCATTTGCTATTGCGATGGCATCTTCATGGTATGCCATCGCTGCGACAGATTACGCACGGATCAAGAAAGACGTTAGCGTGATGTCACAGATAATCAAAGGTGCCTTTGAAGCTGATACGAATTGCAAGCGCTGCCGTGTCAAGGTCCAGGGCAAGTACCTGGCTGGCCAGGGAATTTTGTTCCTGGTTAACACCAGCGCCAGCTCATACTCCTGGGCATATCATTCCGATCACTCTGATCACTCTGATCACTCTGATCACTCTGATCATGATTTCAGTTTTTCTTTTGACGACTATGATTTCGAGGGTTTTGAGTATGTCACAGACATCCTTGAGGGGGTTCTGCCAGCGATAACGACCCGGGTGGTGAAGATCGTCGATGATTCCACCAGGATCGCTCTTCGTGAAATACGCAGAGAGCACAGGGATTTGCAGCAGGAAATACGTGAGAACGAAATAGAACTAATCCATCTGGAAGATGATGCGGTCAAAGAGCTGGAAGCCAATATCAAGGAAATGGAAGAAGCGGTTAAGGAACTGGATAACAAGCGGCTTCAAATCGAGGAGAAAGCAGCCGTTACCCGTGAAGAATATGCCAAGGAGCGGGAAGAGAAGCGAACGAAGCGCCAGGTTCGCAACAAACAACAACAGGAGCAGATACAAAATACAGTTCTGCAGGCATTCTGCGATTATGGCTCCACACTTCGAAGTTTGCCTGCCAGGGAAAAGGTGACGATTCTCTTTGAAAACGCAAATCGTGAGACGGGGCAGGATTCAATCCTGGTATTTGACCAGACCGACATAACCGACTGCAATCGCGACAATGCCTCATTGCGCGGCCAGGCAATCAGCTACCTGTTCTGATCTTAGGTTCCCGACCCCGGTGTTGTCCATGACACCGGGGTCTTTTTTGCTCATAAAACCCATTTTTGCTACCCGTTTAGCCAATCCACGCTTCATGCCAATCTATCGCAACCTGTGTCAGAATACGGGATATATATTTAGAAAGGCGCTTTGGATACTTGCGCATGAGCAAAGTTGTTAGCAGAGAGATTCACTTGACTTCCAGGCCCGACGGAATGCCAGTGCCGGAAAATTTCAAGTTGGTGGAAAAAACGCTTGGACCCGGCGAGGACGAAGTACTGGTCAGGAACCTGTATATGTCTATTGACCCGGCCATGCGTCCACCACTTAGCAATGGCCAAACACCTCTGGATGAACCCATGGGTGGAGGCGCGATCGGCAAGGTTGTTGATAGTGACAATGAAAGTTACCCGGTAGGGTGTTACGTGCAACATCGATTCGGCTTTCGTGAATACTATCTGTCGAAAGGTGATGATCTGCAGGTGGTTAAACCGGAAGGGGAACCCCTGACTACCCATTTACACATTCTCGGGGGAACGGGCCTTACCGCCTATGGCGGCTTGTTGGTAACCGGTGAGCTCAAAGATGGTGAGAACGTGTTCGTTTCGGCTGCTGCTGGCGCGGTCGGTAGTGTCGTTGGCCAAATTGCCAGGATTAAAGGCTGCCGGGTTGCAGGAAGTTGTGGCTCGGATGAAAAGGTTGAATATCTTTTAGACGAACTTGGTTTCGATTATGCCTTCAACTACAAAACCTGCAGCATCGCGAAAGAGCTGCACATTGGCTTGCCTGAAGGTATTGATGTTTATTTCGAAAATGTCGGGGGTAAGCACCTTGATGCAGCCTGCGGACAAATGCGACCACTGGGACGAATTCCTGTATGCGGGATGGTTTCGGCATACAACAATAAAGGTGCACGCTCGGAAGGTGTAACTACCCTGTCGAATATGATCTACAACCGCGTCACCATGAAAGGTTTTGTTGTTTATGAGTTCGCCCATCTACGGGACCAGTTCCTGAGTGACATGAGGCAATGGATGTCGGAAGGAAAAATCAAGTATCGCGAAACCATAATGCAGGGTATTGATCAGGCTCCTCTCGCCTTAATTGGGTTGTTGGGTGGAGAGAATACGGGCAAGATGCTGGTGCAGCTCGCAGAGGATAATTGACGCTTGACAAGACCTGGCTCTCTTCTTATTGCTATATTTAGGCAATGAACGAAGGCCAGAGTCGAAACGAGTCCGTACAAGAGCCCGCGGAAATACCGACGATAAGTCTGGGTAACCCGGACGTTCTGCCAGAAAAATCCTGGCACAGCACATTTGACGCGTTCCGCATCGTCAATTATCGCTGGTTCTTTGCAGCCCTGTGCGGCAACTTTGCATCGATGAATATGCAGATGTTCATTCGCGGCTGGCTGGTTTTCGAAATTACAGGTTCTTATGAAAAGCTGGGCTGGATGACAGCCGCTGGGGGTATCGTCGGCCTTTTTGCTGCGCCGATCGGCGGCGTTGTAGCAGATCGTGTACGGCAAAAAAAGCATGTCTTACAAGTCAGTGGTTGTGCCAACGCTCTGGTTACTTTCGGAGTCGCTTATGCCATAACTATAGGCATTCTGGCGTTTGAGCATCTACTCCTCGCCTCAATCCTCCAGGGTCTTGTCATGAATGGCATGATGCCTTCACGTCAGGCGCTGACGAGGGATGTCGTCGGAATAAAGCGCCTGACCAACGCCATCGCGTTGAGTACTTCCGGGATGAATACAGCGAGACTGCTGCTACCGGGACTGGCAGGTGGTATGGTCGCGGCGCTGGGTGGCGGAGACGGCAACATCGACCCGGCTAAGTGGGTGTATTTCCTCATGACCACCCTCTACCTATTTTCTGCGGCAATGATGTTTATGGTCAAGGTGGATGACAGGCCTGAGCCAACAACGCCGGACGGTCCCGTGTTCCAGGAACTGAAGTACGGTTTTGATTATGTGCTGCGTACACCAGTTATCCTGATGCTCCTGGTATGCAATTTCCTGATGGTTTTTTTCAGCTTGACCTACTTCATGTTATTGCCGGGTTTCGTAAAACAGGTATTGGACGCCGGACCAGACGGGTTGGGTCTGATTATTTCAATCTCGGGCTTGGGTTCCCTCGCAGGGTCGCTTTACATTGCAACATTACCGAACAGGAACCGGGCCAGGGTTTTACTGCGCGGCGCGTTTATCATGGGAATAGCCTTGCTGTTGTTCTCGATGTCGACTAATTACTGGCTGTCTGTTGGACTCTTAACGATTGTTGGATTAGGGCAGGCGGCCCGGATGTCCCTGTCCAATGTCCTGATCCAGTCTTACGTTGACGATGCTTTCCGCGGCCGCGTCATGAGTATCTATATGCTGGAAATGGCGGTACTGTCCATCAGTATCTATCCAATCAGTATCCTAGCCGATATTTTCGGCCCGCAGTGGGCGGTAGGAGTATCCGCTGCCTGTCTGATATTTCTGGTTCTGGGGCTTTTCCGTTTTCCTGCTTATCGGGATCTGGATTGACTTTAATGGCTAACTGATTTTCTCGGCAAGGTACGCAATCGACGTCAACCCTAAAGCTCACTCTTTCGAAACCCAGTGC
>JAPUGI010000162.1 GCA_027292925.1 Gammaproteobacteria bacterium | reverse complement strand
ACGATATGCTGCCATCCATTCTTGTTAAACGGAACGCCATGCGCATTCAAAATACCCTCGGCTTCTTCAATATCTTCATGAATAACTGGATCTAATAAATATCTTTTAAAGAACATTTGTAATCCAAAAAAGATTGTCTTTTTGAAATCTCCTCCTCTCGCTTCTATATAACTAGAAACGTGAGTTGAATCAGGAGGATATTGAAGAAAATGCGAAGTTTTATAAGAATCGACGTTAAGGATAATGTTCATTATTTTCACTCATTGTCTTAGTCATTTTTGGTATTGACAAGTTAAGTGTGACGATATTACTAGAATCAGTTGTTGTTTATGACTGCTTACCTACTTGATAGTGGTCATTTAAACTTAGATCACCAACTGCGTGGTGAACTGATACGCCTCCCCACACCAACCGGACACGCGCACCGACAGGCTCATTGATCGTCCAAGCCGACTGTCGCACCGCTGCCACCTCTGCTACGATTCCGTGTTCGAACCTCTGTGGATTTTTCCATGGCAACCGGTTTTCTATCGCATATTGACTTCTCGGTCGGTCAGCCTAAGAAGTCTATCCCGTTTTACGATACGCTTTTGACCGCACTTGGGTACGTGCGATGGCGTAGTGACGGGCAAGAATGGAAAGACCCAAACCCAACACGGGCAGCCTGGGGGATCCTGTACCCAGATGGGTCGTCGTTTGGTATCGATCTTCGTCCCGCTCGTGAAGATAGTCGAAACCGCAGATACGACCGATACGAACCGGGTCCGCATCATATCGCGCTTATTGCATCCGAAGTTTCGACGGTTGATCAGGTGTATCACGCCATGCTTGGAATCGACGCCAAGATTCTCGATCCACCGACGGAATACGGCGGACGATCTGGATATGGAGACCAATACTATGCAGTCTTTGTTGAAGACCCCGATGGCGTCAAGCTAGAGGTATGTTGTGTGCCACCAGTTGGCACCTAGTCATACGGACTTTTCTCACATCAGAATTGAAAACCGCTGCTTATGGTCGAATCCAGCGAACCGGCATTATGATAATAAATAGTAAGTAGTATCCCCTGCATCTATACCAGGGTTGTTGGCTCGAACCATATTTCCATCCTTGACCCATGTAGAATGCAATATGCTCAGGAGAGTGTCATCAACATGTCGGGTAAATCATGGCAACAATTCGAGGAAGTTTTACCCGATCTTGCCGATGTGGGGAGGAAGCTCCTTTACCAGGATTCTGATATTGCTTCAGCGTTTCTCGCAACCGTGGATGGTAACAACGGTCCTCGCCTGCATCCAATATTTCCGGTCATTGCAGAAGGAGATCTATGGCTGTTTATTGTTAATATTTCACTCAAGTACAAAGATCTGGTTGAGCGGGGTCAGTTCGCGCTGCATTCCCAGCCGATAAAAGAAGGCGCAGAGGAATTTTATATTCGTGGGAACGTTGAACTTATCGAAGATACAGAGCTGAAAGCTAGCATTGTTGCAGCGACAGATAACCGCCAGGGTGGCTCAGACTTCGAGGCTCTGTTTCGTTGCCGGTTGCTACGAATCTTGCACACCCGATGGGATGGATGGGGAACTTCATCTGCCTGGCCACACTACACGAAATGGCGAGCATAATTTAGCAAAAGAAAGCATGAGATCTTTCGACTCCGGTGCTACGCACCTCCGCTTAAGATGACAAAAGGCACTATCTTGATCGACTTATAAATCTGACTTTTAGGAGACCGTTGTGACTGCAAACTCAAGTGAAATCCGCACATTTGAAATTGATATCCCCAAAGAAGATATCGATGAACTTCGTGAGCGCCTGCTGCGCGCCAGGTACCCGGAGGCGGAAACTCCGGATGACTGGTCTCAGGGGGTTCCTTTGAAATATCACCGGGAATTCTGTGAATATTGGGCCAGCGAGTACGATTGGTATGCCACCCAGGCACGACTGAATCGTTTTTCACAATTCAAAACCAATATTGAAGGACTGGACATTCATTTTGTTCACGTGAAAAGCAAGCACGACGATGCAAGGCCAATCATCATCACACACGGCTGGCCCGGTTCGATAGTTGAGTTCCACAAGATCTTGGAACCATTAACAGATCCGTTAGCGCACGGTGGCCAGGCTGAAGACGCTTTTCATGTGGTCTGTCCTTCGCTGCCTGGATACGGATTTTCCGATAAGCCAACTTCCACTGGCTGGGGCGTAACTAAAATCGCCGAAGTCTGGGATCAGTTGATGGTGCGTTTAGGTTACGACAAATATTACGCACAAGGCGGTGACTGGGGTTCTGCCGTGACCACAGCTATCGGTATCCAGAACCTGGGACATTGCGCGGCGATACATGTCAACATGCCCAATGCACCTGCGACGAAAGAAGCACTTTCAAATCCGAATGAGAAAGACAAACGGGCGCTGGCGGGTGCGCAATTTTATCAGCAATTTGATTCCGGTTACTCCAAACAGCAAAGCACCAGGCCTCAAACCCTTGGCTATTCGCTGGCAGATTCTCCCACCGGGCAAGCAGCCTGGATTCTCGAAAAATTCTATGCCTGGACGGATTGCGATGGTCATCCCGAGAACATCCTCAGCCGAGATGAACTGTTGGACAACATCATGTTTTACTGGTTGAACAATTGCGGTGCTTCCTCGGCACGCCTGTACTGGGAGAGCTTCGCAAAATCATTCGGTAGCAACGGCAGCAACCAGGTCAGCCTGTCGACCGGATGCAGCATCTTCCCAAAGGAAATTGTGGCTACCCCCAGGTCATGGGCCGAAAAACGATACAACAATATTCAGTATTGGAACGAATTGAATAAGGGAGGCCACTTCGCAGCATTTGAACAACCTGAACTGTTCGTTAACGAATTACGAGAGTGCTTTAAGGTTTTGTCATCCTGACCTTTAGTTACTCGCAGTTGACCTTGTCGCGGAGATACGATTCGGCGAGTTTGGCGACGGATCTACCTTTTTGCTGTTTGATCACCTGGTTAAGGATGTCTGTCGCACGATCACAGTCACCAATAAGATGGTATACCTTGCCGAGTTTGAATGCAGCATCCGGAACCTTGCGATGCTCTGGAAAAAATGTGATGACCTGGGCCAATGCTTGCCTGGCGTTGTCATAATCCGGTTCCGGTTTAGCTGCATAAACTTCACCCAGCCAATAGTAGGCATTGGGCGCATAGCTGCCATCAGGATATTGCGTTATTACCGCCTGCAGTTGCGTGATGGCAAGATCATATTGCCGGTTTCGTATTAGTTCCAGGGCCGTTTCGTACAGGGTTTTTTCGTCCTGTCTTCTAGATTCACCTGCGTGTGAATCCGGACCTGGTTCAAACTCATTGACAACCGCGCCATCGTAAGGACCAGCTTTTCTGTTACCCATTTCCTGGCGTAAATCCTGGAATCGTCCATCCAATTCAAGATAACGATCTTCCTGAGTCGCACGCATTTTCTTAATCTGGTAGGTCAATTCTTCTACCAGGCCGCGCAACTCCATCACGTCTCTTTGCAATAGCTGCAACAGGTATTGACCTTCTAAGCCATCCACCCCGGAAGTAGAGTCTTCTTCTATAGGCATCTGGTAGGGCACCATTTCAGACACCGCCGTGGTACTTGCCGAAGGTTCTGCAGTCAAGGATTCAACGACAATCGGGTTCTGTGCTGCCTGCACGGTCAGTGAAATAGCCGCAATAAATAATAGTAGAAACAAAAATGGTGTGTCGCCCATCAGGAACAGGCGAAACACACCACTAAAGTACGAACTGAACAACGGGCGAAAATTCATCACGGGACGCCCGTATGTTCTTAACGATAAACGTTTTCTACCCGCCTGTTCTGCGCCCATGCACTCTCGCTGTGACCGGAATTCACCGGTTTCTCCTCACCGTAGCTGATGACTTCAACTTGAGACCGTGATGCTCCCTGCGCAGCCAGGTAGGCCCGAACGGCATTGGCCCGGCGTTCACCCAGAGCCAGGTTGTATTCCCTGGTTCCTCTCTCATCCGCATGGCCCTCGATCCTGGCTCGCAACATACGGTCGCCGGAGAGCACTTGCGCGTGTTTGCTTAATTCCGAATGACCTGCTCTCTTAACGATAGCCTGATCAAAGTCGAAATAGAAAACGCCTGTCAAAGTTTCCGTACTGCTACCCAGCGGTACTACAATCTTGCCGCGATTCACCGTTGGCTTGACAGGTTCCGGAGTCGGTTCGGGTCGGGTTTCAGGCTCCATCGCCGGGGCGGGAGCTTCTGTACCAGGGTCCATCCCGGGGCCTTCGTCGGGCTCAGTGCTTGCACATCCAGCCAACAACACAGCTGTGAGGCCAACTACAAACAAGCCACGAATTTTTGTTATTCCCATGATTAGCTCCTATTGCTCAAAGCACCAAATACCTGTCTGTAGACGCAACGTGTACGATTAACAGGCCTAAATGCGGATTAAACCACAAATTTATCGGCAAATTCACGTATCCATATCAATTTGTGTCCCTTTTAGATAAACCCTG
>JAPUGI010000161.1 GCA_027292925.1 Gammaproteobacteria bacterium | reverse complement strand
ACCGGAACCAGTTTGAGCGGTACCATGAACAATTTGACCCACATGGGTAGCATAAGATCGTCCGGTAACAAACGATCCAATCGGTGCTTGATAAACACCCAAAGAATTCTGGCGATTCTTATAAGGCGCATGATGTTAAATTCAGGAAGGAAATCGACTTCATATACTATCTATCCTTTATCCCCAGGTGAATCGCTACTACACCGTTTAACAAATTGTGGAACTTGACTGAGGAGAATCCTGCGTCAGTCATGATTTCAGCAAGTTCTTCCTGTTGGGGGTGCATCTTGATTGATTCCACCAGGTACTGGTAGCTGTCTCTATCTCCGGTAATAAGCTCGCCAACTTTTGGCCAAAGGTTGGAGAATGCGTCATAAGCCTGCTTGATCCCCGGATTGACTGGTCTCGAAAATTCCAGGATGACGATTCTCCCACCAGATTTCAGCACTCGCAATATTGACGATAAGGCTTTGTCTTTATTGGTTACATTGCGAAGACCGAATGCCATAGCCACGGCATTAAAGTGGTTATCAGGAAATGGGAGGTCTTCCGCATCACCCTGAACAAAGGACACATTTGAAACAATACCCTTGTCATGTAGTCGCTGCCTTCCGATGGTTAGCATGGATTCGTTAATATCGCAGAGAACAACCTGTCCAGACGGACCCACCAGCGGCGTCAACCTCTTCGCCAGGTCCCCAGTACCACCCGCCAGATCCATCACATTGTCACCGGGTCTTGCACAGGTAAGTTCAACGGCAAAACGTTTCATCAGACGATGACTACCCAGCGACATCAGGTCATTCATGACGTCATAACGGTCAGCTACAGAATGGAACACACCGGCAACCCGCCTCGCTTTCTCAGCGATCGGAACCTTTTTGAACCCAAAATGTGTTTCGTCACTCTGTAACATTGTCGATAGATAAAAATGAGTGTGAACCGTGAATTTTACACCATTCAGCTCTTAACGTTCGATATCCAGGAGGACATGGCCTAGTGCAAAGGCAGAGGCAGAGACAGCTGGTCAATATAGTGGAGTGCCTGCAAAAAGCATGATTTTTCGGGTCAGTCTAAATGCTACCTACCAACCGCAATAAACTGCGGTTCCCGGGATTTGCCCTCTTTTTCCAGTCGCTCTAGATAGCTCGCCCAGTTGGATTCAAAATTATCCCCGAGTTCTTTCAGGTATGGCCAGGTGTAGATACCCGTGTCGTGTCCATCTGAGAAAACCAGTTTGATGGCGTAATTGCCCTGGGGTTCGATCTCCTTGAATGTGACACGACGTTTTCCATGTTGAAGTATTGCCTGGTCCGGGTTATGTCCTCGAACTTCCGCGGAAGGGGAGAATACGCGCAGGTATTCCGCTGACAAGGTGTGATCAGCGTCGTCGTATATCAGTTCAAGTGTTGCTGATTTTTTGTGAACCTTAATTTCAGTTGGGATCATGATCGTTACATTGTCCGCTCAGAGGATGTATCGACTCAAGTCTGAATCAGCGGCGAGACCTTCCAGGTTTTGATTCACATATTCGGCGTCCACGACGACGGTCTCTTTACTTTCGACCGCAAGGTCCCCGGCCTCGAACGAGATTTCTTCCAGCAGTTTTTCCATCACAGTCTGCAAGCGTCGTGCACCGATGTTTTCTAGGCTTTCATTAACTTGCCATGCTATTTCAGCGATACGGGTAATGCCGTCTTCAGTAAAATCCAGATCCAGACCCTCTGTCGCCATCAATGCCTGGTATTGCTCAGTCAGTGATGCGTCTGGTTCGGTGAGAATTCGTACGAAGTCTTCAACGTTCAGGGCGTTTAGTTCGACCCGGATTGGCAATCTGCCTTGCAGCTCGGGAATCAGGTCTGATGGTTTACTCATGTGGAAGGCGCCTGAGGCAATGAACAGGATATGGTCAGTTTTAATCATTCCGTACTTTGTAGAGACATTGCTGCCTTCTATTAAAGGTAGCAGATCCCTTTGTACACCTTCCCGGGATACGTCTGCTCCACCGTGGTCTGCGCGTTTTGCGATCTTGTCCATTTCATCTATGAATACAATTCCGGTTTGCTCCACGGCGGTTACTGCTTGTGAGCGAAGGTCATCCTCATTGATAAGTTTGCCAGCTTCTTCCTCTGTTATTCGCCTCAAGGCATCTTTTATCTTGAGTTTTCTTGTTTTTGTCTTGCCCGGTGCCATGGAAGAAAACATGCTTTGAAGTTGACTGGTCATTTCTTCCATACCGGGTGGAGCCATAATTTCGATTCCAACCGTTGCTGCCTGGATATCTATTTCTATTTCCTTGTCATCCAATTCACCTTCCCGCAGTTTTTTTCTGAACAGCTGGCGTGTTCCGGTGCTTTTATCATCGGCGCCGCCTTCTGTCCTTGCAGAAGGTAGAAGTGCATCGAGGATTCGATCCTCTGCGGCGTCTGTAGCCCTGGGTTGTGCCTGCCGAATTTGTTCGTCTCGCAGCATCTTGATCGCCGCTTCCGCCAGGTCCCTGACGATAGATTCAACGTCCCTGCCGACGTAACCCACCTCGGTAAATTTGGTTGCCTCAACCTTAATGAATGGTGCACTAGCGAGTTTTGCCAGCCGTCTGGCAATTTCAGTTTTACCCACCCCAGTGGGGCCGATCATTAGGATGTTTTTCGGGGATATTTCGCTTTGTAGATGGGCGTCAAGTTTTAGTCTTCGCCAGCGATTCCTGAGTGCGATTGCTACCGCTCGTTTTGCATCAGACTGGCCAATGATGTGTTTATCGAGATCGTGCACGATCTCTCTGGGTGTCATATTCGACATATTAAGTTGCCGGTACTCCAAGTAGTCTCAATTCGTGATTTCCTCGATGGTGCGCTCATGGTTGGTGTAAATACATATGTCTGCTGCGATTTCCAGGCTCTTTTCCACGACGTCCCTCGCATTGAGTTCTGAATTACCGAGGAGGGCAAGGGCGGCAGATTTAGCATATTGACCACCGGAACCGATCGCCATTATTCCATCGGTAGGCTCAATAACATCCCCCGTGCCTGTGACCAGCAATGAATTCTCCTTGTCCGCTACGACCAGTAGCGCCTCAAGGCGTCGTAAGGCCCGGTCTGTACGCCAGTCCTTGGCGAGTTCTACTGCCGCTCGCACCAGTTGCCCCTGATGCTTTTCCAATTGCCCTTCAAAACGCTCGAATAAAGTAAAAGCATCTGCTGTACCACCGGCAAATCCGGCGATGACAGTATCCTTGTATAAACGTCGAACCTTAACTGCGTTTCCTTTCATGACAGTGTCGCCAATTGTCACCTGACCGTCGCCACCGACGACCACCGAATTTCCCTTCCTTACGGATAGAATCGTGGTTCCTTTAAACTGTTCCAAGTTGATTCCTGTTTTGCGGTGTTGAGATTCGGGCTGGGTTGAGTAGTGAAAGATGGGGGTACAGCGCTCTATTTCAAGGGGTCAGTCCTGAGCGCCTGTCCTGCCTGTCCTGAGCTGTAGGCGAAGGAACTCGAAGGAACCCCATGCCCCTATTGCCTGACCTTTAGTGGCATTGATTCGACCTCGGCTTCGGCTAGTTTATCTTGTGCACGGTTGAGTGCCAGGTCTGTGTCGAATGGTCCTACCATGACACGATGCCATGTATCACCATCTACATTTATCTTTTTCAGGAAGACCTCGAGCCCCAGCAGTATCAGTTGTCCTCGTAACTCGTCAGCCTCGTTCGGATTACGGAAAGATCCAGCCTGTAGCAAATAGGAGAAACTTTCGATCTTTTCACCCTCTGCATTGTATTCCTCGACGATTGGCACCTCGGCGTTGGGAAAGAGATCGTAAAATTTGTATTGCATCTCTTCCACGACCTGATTGGGTTCTGCTTTTGGAACCTCCCTGACATCGGTGGTGACAGGATCTGGAGGCACAAATTTCCAGAGATAGACCAGGAAAGAAACGAAAATACCAGCCACAAGACCGGTAAAAAACCATACCCAACCAGGAAGTAAAGAGCGGTGTCTATTCACGATGTTATGGCGTTTGGCGAAATCCTGTGTCATATGACCTGAAGTATGGAACAACTTGCAGAACTATCAAGATCACTATAACAAAAGATTGTGGGGCTTCGAAAAACTTAAGTTAGATCTGCAGGATCAACGTCTACGGACCAGCGAACTCGATTCAAGAGCCTGGAATGTTGGGCGGCCTTTATCTTTTCGTCTACAACCTGATGTAACGAATTTCGTGATTGGCTTGAAAAAAGTAATTGCGCTCGAAACCTGCCTGCTCTCTTCTCCATAACTGGAGCAATCGGGCCCAACATTTCAACAGAGGCGCTAGATAAAGATTCCCTTGAGACATCTTCGAGAAACTGCATTGCGGTCTGTTTTTGTGGTGATTCAGCGCGGAATACACAATGGAAACTGAAAGGGGGTAGGCTATTCAACTTTCGCTCCGTCAAAATGGTTTCTGCAAACACGGAGTAGCCATCCTTGATGAGTTGTTGCAGCATCGGTTGGTCGGCAAACTGGGTCTGCAGAACCACCTTGCCTTGCTTTGCTTCTCTCCCTGCGCGCCCACCTACCTGCAGGATCAGCTGGCCGGTTTTCTCCATCGCCTTATAGTCCGAGCTAAAAAATCCGGCATCGATGTCCAGCATCGCTACCAGGGTGACATTCGGGAAGTGATGCCCTTTTGCCAGCATTTGGGTGCCCACCAGGATTGTTGGCTGACCTGATTGTACCTTCTGGACTACATTCTCCAGCGCACCTTTGCGCCGGGTAGAATCGCGATCAATTCGGTACACTGGGTATGTCGGGAATATGGAGGAGAGCGTTTCTTCTACGCGCTCTGTTCCCATACCCAGCGGTAACAGCTGGAATGATTGGCATTCACCACACTTGTCAAAGATCGATGTCCGTATTCCACAGTGGTGGCAGATCAAACTTCTTTGTTCGAGGTGATAGGTCAACCTGGCGTCGCATCGGCGACATTTTGCTACCCATTGGCAATCCGGGCAGTAGAGAACGGGTGCGAAGCCCCGTCGGTTGATGAAAACCAGTACCTGGTTTCCTTTTCCAAGTTCATCACCTATCTGTTTTATTAACTCTGTGGAAATACCACCATATGATTCCCTGTTTCGTAGGTTGAGCAGCTGATAGGTTTCTTTTTTAGCACCGGCTGTGCGTTCCGGTAACGTGATGAGTTTGTATTTACCTAGTTGGCAGTTGTGTAGACTTTCGAGGGATGGCGTTGCGGAACCCAATACGACAGGAATTTTCTCCAATTGCCCGCGCATTACCGCAAGATCTCTGGCTGAATATCGAAAGCCATCCTGTTGTTTGAAGGAGCCGTCGTGTTCTTCATCCACTACCAGCAAACCAGGATTGTGCAAAGGAGTAAATACCGCTGATCTGGTGCCGATGATGATCCGCGTGGTACCGCTGGCTGCATTCTGCCAGGCGGTTAACCTCTCCTTGTTGGTCAATCCGGAATGCATGATTTCAATTTTTACGTCAAATCGATCGGTGAACCTGCTTAATGTCTGTGGCGTCAGTCCGATTTCAGGTACAAGAACCAGCGCCTGTTTGCTCTTGCTGAGTACACTTTCAATGGCGCGCAGATACACTTCAGTCTTGCCGCTCCCGGTAATTCCGTGTAGTAGGAAAGTTCCAGGTCTGTCGACGAGTTTAATTGCGGAATGTTGCCAGTGGCTTGGGCTGATGTTGTTGTAGTTGCGAATAACATTGTCGTGGGATGGTATTTGAAGATCCCTGTTTCGCCATGTCACAAATTTTTTTTTGAGTAATGCGGTGACGATGTGTGGCTTAAAATTTTGATCCCTGATTTCATCCTTGACAAGAGTTGACTGTTTTAGGGTTTGCAACAACTCTAATTGCTTCGGGGCACGGCCCAGTTTCGCAAGGTCAGCCGATTTGCCGCGGCTCGTAATCGTGAGTTCCTGCGGGGGATTGTGTGCAGGAACACCCTTTCGCAGAGAAACCGGAAGCGCGTTGACGAGGACATCTCCTATGGGGTGATGATAGTACCCGGATGCCCAGTTACAAAGTTGTAAAAGAGCCGTGGATAACACCGGTTCCTGGTCAATAATTTCAATGATGGACCTTAACTTTGCTTCATCTATGGAGGGTGTTTGCGAGAAGCCGATAAAAATCCCCACCAGTTTTTGTTTGCCAAAGGGAACCCGTATCCGACAGCCTGGTTTAAGATTCGCACAACCGTCCGTCGGTAAGTATTGAAAGGTCTTTCGGAGTGGCGCAGGGACTGCTACATCGAGTAATCGATTGGTGGATCGGAAATCAGGCATTATGCAGATATTATGCACTCAAAGTGAGCGCATAACTGTGTTTAGGTTCCCTTGATAATCGAAACGACTCTGGTATGATGCGCACCTTTTCGAGCGCCACACCAGGGCATATCCCATGAAGGCTGATATTCATCCAAAATATGAGGAAATTACCGCCACCTGTAGTTGCGGCAATGTTATCAAAACTTATTCCACCTTATGTGAAGACATTCACCTGGAAGTTTGTTCGCAATGTCACCCTTTTTACACCGGTAAGCAAAAATTGATCGACTCTGCCGGGCGAATTGAACGTTTTAACAAGCGTTTTGGTGCCAGAGGTGCAGCAAGTAAGCAAATCTGACACGAGGCGCGCTCACGATTCTTCTCCCAGGTTCAAAAGATCTGTTTGTAAGGATCGGCTTCTTCTTCTTTTCCAGCCAGATTTGCCGTCGGGGCGAATTCTTTCCTGAAAATTTCGAATATTGCATCCGGGTCTGAGGGCTCGGCGCGAAATCCCGTATCCGGATCAATCCGTACAGACACGATGCCATTTGGCCGGGCCAGGGTCGTGGAACTGCTTTCGGCGGGCAGCGCCTCTTCCATGAATTCAATCCAGGTCTCAATCGGTGTTGTCGAACCCCATTCCCTGTTTCCCACCGGACTATTGTCGCTGAAACCTGCCCAGGATGTAGCGACCAGGTCATGGGTATAACCTGAAAACCAGATATCAGCATCGTTTGTGGTGCCTGTTTTCCCTTTCAGGTCCGATCGCTGCAGCGCACGTAAAGCCTTTGTGCCAGTCCCTCGTCGGATGGCGTCGGACAGGATACTGTTCATAATGTAGGCCACTCGCGCTTCCACTACCCTTGGTGCCTTGTCTATTTCTTCGCAATCGGTAATGCAGGCAATTGCCGGTGTTGCCTTAAAAACTACATCTTCGTTGATCGAATCAATCTGTTCGATCAGGTAGGGCGTAATCTTGAAGCCACCATTAGCGAATGTAGCGTATCCCGTTACAATATCTAGCGGCGTGAGCGCAATGGTACCCCCTCCAAATGCGAGTTGTACGTCCTTTGGAAACCCGGAAGTATCGAATCCAAATCTCTTGACGTAGTTGATTGCGTTCACGGGTCCATAGTTGAGAATCACTCGAAGGGAGACCAGGTTTACTGACCGGTACAATGCCTCCCGGAGTCTCATATTGCCTTGGAATGAACCTCCGGAATTTCTCGGCCTGTATGTTTGCTCCAGCTCGCCCCCGGGTAACACAATGGGTGCGTCGTTGAAGATGGTTGCCGCGGTCAGACCGTTCTCGATGGCACCGGCATAGAAGAATGGTTTGAAGTTTGACCCCGGCTGTCTTTTTGCCTGGGTGGCATGGTTAAACTGTTTTGCCTTGAAATCGTAACCCCCAACCAGTGCTTTTATTGCACCCATCTTTGGGTCGAGTGCGACCAGCGCTCCCTGGATGTCGGGGACCTGCCCAAGGTTCCAGTTGCCACCACTGGGCTCAATCCTGATGAAGTCACCGATGTTGCTGATTTCAGCTGCCCCTCGTGGTTTTCGCCCCCTCGAATTGACGGTAAGGTAGGTTCTAGCCCAGCTCATGCCCTCCCAGGCAATAGTTATTGTTTCAAGGTCCTGGTTCAGTACATCGATTTCCTGGTCACGAATCGCAATGACGATGGCTGGATATTGGTTGCCCAGTACTTGCGCTTTTTCCAAGGATGCAATCCAATTGGCGGGATAACCATATTCCGGTGCAGCTACATACTCGTCAGAACCGTGGATTCGTCGGTATTCGGGTCCCCGGTATCCGTGACGACGATCATACTGGTTGAGTTTATTCAATACTGCTTTTTCGGCAGCCAGTTGCATGTCACTGTCTATGGTGGTGTGAACGATTAGTCCACGGTTGTACGCACCTCTGCCGTATTCAGTGAGTAAACGCTTACGTACCATTTCAGCAATGTATAATGCGGGTAACTCAATTGTTCGTTGATGTACTCTGGCAGTAAGGGGAGCCTGGCTGGACTCTTCAAACTGGGCTCTTGAGATGGAATTCTGGTCCAGCATTCGTTGTAGCACCAGATTTCGCCGTGCCAGGGCTCTCTCTGGCCCGTTGATAGGATTACCGGCTTCAGGGGCTTTTGGAATCCCGGCGAGCATTGCAATCTGGGCCAGGGTGAGCTGGCCGATGTCTTCTCCGTAGTATGTATTCGCTGCGGCTTGTATTCCGAAAGCATGCTTTCCAAAGGGAATAATATTCAGGTAGAGAGTGAGGATTTCTTTTTTACTCAATTCACGCTCTATCTTCAGTGCCAGCAGCATTTCCTTGAACTTCCGAATAAAGCGTACCTGGGATTCACCGGAAATGTTTTTTACGAGTTGCATGGTGATGGTAGAAGCACCACTGCGAATTGACCCCTGGTTGCGAATCAGTAGCCAGGTTGCGTTGGCGACTGTAATCAGGTCTATGCCGCTGTGTTCGAAAAATCGCTTATCTTCCGTGTCCAGCAAGGCTTGAACAAACAGTGGTGGAATTTCTTCATAGCGGATGGGCGTCAGGCGTTCGCCGAATTCCTGGATCAATTTCCGGTCGGCTGAGTAGATCCGCATCGGAGCACGAATTTTTACATCCTTAAAGGTAGCGGCATCCGGAATCTGCGGATTCAGGTAGAGAAACGCGGCAGATAGCAGGAGAACGCATCCGCTTGTGATGGCGGCCATGCTCCAGATGATGATTCTGCCAATTTTGTGCATTTAGCGAAGCGCGCTTTTTAAGGAAAGAAGGAAAAGAGGCAGTATAGGGTGTTTGGCGACGTATGGTGAGGCTGAACTCCTCGGAAAATTGATTATAATGGCTACCCCCTTGGTCAGTTCCAGCCTAGATTCAGACAATGTGGGAGCTAGTTCCTTTGAAAGTGCTTGTTTTCACTATCAACGTTTTCAAATAGGGGTGACTTTTGATTGAATTTGTTAGTTAAGGACAGGATCCAGCTAAATGACGATAATTCCGATGATCGGCCTTGGTGTTTACGACGTTCAAGTCATACGCTCTGATGAACGTTCCCAATAACACAAGGGCTTGTGTTTGTGACCTGCCGGGTCCCCAATATCTAGCCTCGTCCGTTCGTGTTTGCGCTTCGCGAAGCCACGAACCAGATGAACAAAAATTGTCGAAAAATGAAAGAATTACGGGATTTATTTCATTTAAATTGTTTGCGATT
>JAPUGI010000160.1 GCA_027292925.1 Gammaproteobacteria bacterium | reverse complement strand
CCTTTTCCAACGCGACGGTGGAAGGATTCAACACCAAAGCGAAACTGACCCTCAGAAAATCCTACGGATTCCGAACCTACAGAGCCATGGAAATCGCCGTATATCATACACTTGGCGCTCTACCCGAACCGAAACTCACCCACAGATTTTGCTGAGGAGGCATTCCTTTAAATTGGAAAAAATGGTAGAATCCAGCAGCTTAACTATAGATAATATTTGGGTCAATACTAAATAGCACATCTGCTCATGGATTTTGGAGCATAGAATATAGGAGCCCGTAATGGACGAGATGCTCTTGGATTATCTCCCGGTTTTCCTGATGACCGGTGCGGTCACCATTGTGGCCGTTGTTTTGCTTTTTGTTTCTTCCTGGTTAAGTCCGTCTAACCCCTACCCCGCAAAAAACCAGCCTTACGAATGCGGTATCGATCCGGTCGGCGAAGCCTCGGCTGGTCAGTTCAAGGTGCATTTTTTTATTGTCGCCATTCTTTTTATTGTTTTTGAAGTAGAGACCCTGTTTTTATTTCCGTGGGCAGTGGTACTGCAACGCCTAGGAATGTTTGGTTATATAGAAATGTTTATCTTTATTTTCCTGTTACTTGTCGGTTTTATTTATGCGTGGGCAAAGGGCGCTTTAGAGTGGGAGAATTAGTATCATGTCAGCAGAGCAAGATTCGACTACCAACGTTTTTTTCACCGCCCTCGACGGCGTTATCAATTGGAGTCGAAGGTCTGCCCTGTGGCCGGAAACCTTCGGTATTGCCTGCTGTGCGATTGAGATGATTTCGGCCGGCTGCTCCCGCTACGATTTGGACCGTTTTGGTATTGTCTTTCGAGCCTCCCCCAGACAATCCGATGTCATGGTCATTGCCGGCACCGTGACTAAAAAATTTGCTCCCATCGTTAAACTTCTCTATGACCAGATGCCCGAACCCCGTTGGGTCATCGCTATGGGCAGTTGCGCCATTAGCGGCGGCGTCTACAACACCTATGCGGTTGTACAAGGCTCCGAGTTGCTGGTGCCGGTCGATGTCAATGTCCCGGGTTGCCCTCCCAGGCCCGATGCTTTAATGCATGGCTTTTTGTTACTTCAGGAAAAAATCAAGCGCTCACGATCAGGCCGCCATATCCCGGTTCGTGATGTGGATGATGTCCCCGTATCAACAGGCAAGCCGCCACCCCAGTAAGTGAATGCCGGGGAGTGAAAAGGATGCCCGACGCCGCTTTGCTTAACATTCTTAAGTCGACCTGCGACAGGTTTATTGTTGACAGCTTCGACACCACCGATGGTTTTCCCTGTCTGGTCATTGAGCGCAACAACATAGTGCCCCTGTGCGCGCAGTTGAAGCGCCATAGCGATCTGCAATTTAATTTCCTCTCGGATATCTGTGTTGTTGATTTCCTCCCGAAAATTCCACGTTTCGAAGTGCTCTACCACCTCTACTCCATTCCCTATAAATACCGGTTAAGGCTAAAGTGTCCCTTCACCGAGGGCCAAGAGATCCCCAGCGTCACTACGGTATGGCGTACCGCCAACTGGCACGAACGCGAAGCTTACGACATGTACGGCATTGTCTTTAGCGACCATCCAGACCTGCGACGGATTTTTATGTGGGATGAGTTTGAAGGCTATCCCCAAAGGAAGGACTTCCCATTGCGGGGCTACCGCGATGAATACAATCCCTTTGGTGAGGAACCCGATTGGAGCGAAGATCAGGACTGGAGCCACTAGAATGACCGAGATGACTCTGCTTGACAAAAGCCCGGGCAATGAGTCCCCCATCAAGGAAATATTGCTTAACCTGGGTCCTCAACACCCCAGCACCCACGGTGTTTTGCGGCTTCTCCTGCAAATGGAAGGCGAAAAAATAGAGGCCTTGGATATTATTATCGGGTACCTGCACCGGGGCAACGAGAAACTTGCCGAGAGTTTTACCTACACCCAGATTATCCCACTAACCGATCGACTGGATTACCTGTGCCAACCTTCCAACAACCTTGCCTATTGTCTGGCGGTTGAAAAACTGTTGGGCATAGAGGCACCGGAGCGTGCGCAGTATATTCGGGTGATGATGACGGAACTGTCCCGCATTTCCGGTCACCTGTTGATCTCCGGCGCGCTGCCAATGGATCTGGGTGCAATGACTACCCTGCTCTATGTCATGCGCGAGCGGGAAATGATTATGGACCTAATGGAAATGGCAACCGGGGCACGAATGCACTCCTCCTATGTCCGCGTTGGTGGTATTCGCGAGGACCTGCCCGAGGGCTTTACCGACAGAATGCTGGAATTTTGCCGGATTTTCCGTGCCCGCATTGTCGATTACGAAACATTGGTGGATAAAAATAGAATGTTTTTGCGGCGCACCCGGGACATCGGCGTGATCAGCGCAGTCGATGCCATCGATTGGGGATTGAGCGGCCCCTGCCTGCGGGCATCCGGGGTTGATTGGGATATGCGGCGGGACAATCCCTACGAAATCTACGACCGTTTGCAGTTTGATGTCATCGTACGAGAAAACGGTGATTGTTATGACCGCTGGAAATGCCGTATGGATGAGATGCGCGAAAGCGTGAAGATGATTGAACAATGCCTTGCGCAAATGCCAAAACAAGGGCCGGTGATGGTGGATATGCCGCAAATCGCCTTTCCTGGGGATAAGGGAAAAGTGCAGGCCTCCATGGAATCGCTGATACAGCAGTTTCAATTATCCGCCTACGGATTCAAGGTGCCTGCCGGCGAAACCTACGTCAGTATCGAAGCACCCAAAGGCGAATTGGGTTTCTACATTATCAGCGACGGCTCCGAAAAACCCTTTCGTATGAAAATCAGGGCGCCCTCCTTCGTGAATCTACAGGTGCTGTACGACCTCTGCAAAGGGTATTACCTCGCCGATGTCATCGCCATCGTGGGTAGCCTGGACCCGGTTATGAAAGAGGTCGATAAGTAGTCATGGCTACACAAAAGCTGACCATCAGCCTCAAGGCACAAATAAACGCTATCATTCCCCGTTATGTCGAACCCCGTTCTGCGGTCATGCCGGCGCTGCATCTTATCCAGGACGAGTTTGGTTATATCTCCAGAGAGGCGATGGAGGAAGTGGCGACGATTCTTGGCCTGACTCCCGTACAGGTCTATGAAATTGCCAGCTTCTATCATCAGTTTCACACCAAACCCATCGGCTGCCATCACCTGCAGGTCTGTATCAATGTGTCCTGCATGCTGTTAGGGGCCGAAAATATTGTCAGTCAACTTGAGCAAAGCCTGAATATTGAGTCGGGCCAGACGACGGCCGATGGCAGGTTTACCCTGTCCGCCGTGCAATGCCTTGGCTCCTGCGATACCGCCCCGGTCATGCAGATCAATAACCAAGCCTATTGTGAGCATTTAACCGGGCAACGGGTCGAGGAAATATTGCAGAGACTGCGAGAGGCGCCTATGGGGCACAGACCCGAGGCATTTGCAGGTGCGCAAAAAGACCAGCGGGAATTCACCGTGGCCAAGTGACTATGTTTGAACAAACACTATTAAAAAACATCAATACCGAGAACTACCATCAATTGGAAGTATACCGTACGGGCGGCGGTTATGCGGGGTTGCGCAAGGCACTGAATGAGTACCAGCCCGATCAACTTATCCAATTGGTGAAGGATTCCCAACTGCGTGGTCGTGGCGGTGCAGGATTCTCCACCGGCGTGAAATGGTCCTTTATCCCCAAGGATTCGGTACTGCCAACATACCTGTGCTGTAACGCCGATGAAAGTGAACCGGGCACCTTTAAGGATCGTTTGCTGATTGAAAAGGATCCCCACGGACTGATCGAAGGGATCGCGATCAGCTGTTATGCCATCGGTGCAAAAATCGCATACATTTATATCCGCTTCGAGTTCATCTATGGCACCCGGATACTGCAACAGGCCATTGATGAGTGTTATGCACAGGGCCTGCTCGGTAAAAACATTCTGGGCTCAGGGTTCGATCTGGAAGTCATTATTCACCGGGGGGCCGGCGCCTACATTTGCGGCGAGGAAACCGCACTGCTCGAATCCCTGGAGGGTTACCGGGGCCAACCTCGGCTCAAACCTCCGTTTCCCGCCATCAGCGGTCTTTACGCCAGTCCGACGATCATCAATAATGTGGAAACCCTGGCCTGCATTCCGCATATTGTGCTTCGAGGGGCGCAGTGGTTTAGTGATATTGGCTCGCCCAAAGGGCCTGGACCCAGACTGTACTGCTTAAGCGGCATGATCAATAAACCGGGTGTATACGAATTGCCGACGGGCATCCCCCTGCGGGAACTGGTAGAGGAACACGGTGGCGGTGCTCCCAACGGCAAAAAGATAAAGGCGGTTATCCCCGGTGGAGTTTCCGCCCCCATGTTTGCGGAAAAAGACCTGGATATCGCCATGGATTTTGACGCACTGGCGGCCGCCGGGTCGATGTTCGGCTCCGCCGGCGTGATCGTCATGGATGAAGACAGCTGTATCGTAAAAGTGACCTTGTCCATGCTGGAGTTTTTCCACATTGAGTCCTGCGGCAAATGCACACCCTGTCGCGAAGGTCTGGGCTGGGTCCTCAAATTGTTACGCCGCATAGAAGCCGGTGCCGGCAAACACGGCGATGCGCAGGAACTCGATCGTTTGGGCGAGGCCATCTTCGGCAATTGTTTTTGTGCTCTGGGCGACGGGGCCATTATGGCGCTGCGGGGTGCTCTCGGGAATTTTCGAGATGAGTTTGATTACCATATTGCAAAGGGGCATTGTCCCTTTAAGACTGAAAGCATCGTGTTACACAGAACCCGTGCTACAGGGTGAACGTTTAACAAGTGTCCATCCAGAAACAGCAATATTACTCTCGCAAAGGCGCAAAGACGCTAAGAAAGCATTTCAGTATGACTTATATAACAATCACTTATCACTTTGCGATCTTTGCGTCTTGGCGAGAGTATTTCTTTCCGGATGGACACTAACTAGGTGAAAGCGGTGTAATATTATGGCCCTGATTATTATAGATGGTGTCAGCCGGCAAGTGGGTGATGACACCCTGATTCTGAATGCCGCAGCGGCCCTGGGCGTCGAGATCCCCACCTTTTGTTCACATCCGCGTCTCGAACCGATGGCGTCCTGCCGCATGTGCCTCATCGAAGTTGAGGGTATCGGCAAACTGCAACCCGCCTGCGCGACCCGCGTGACGGAGGGTATGGTGGTCCATACCGACACCGCCAAGGTACGCGAGACCCGCAAGAGCATGCTCGAGATGTTGCTTGCCAACCATCCCCTGGATTGCCCGGTCTGCGACAAGGCCGGTGAATGCGACCTGCAGGACCATGCCTATGAATACGGTGCACCGGAAAGCCGGTATGACGAAGACAAACGACGCTTTCACAACGCGGATCTGCCTTTAAACAGTGTTGTTATTGCTAATCTAAACCGCTGCATTCAGTGCAATCTTTGCATCAGGTACTGCGACGAGGTGGTGGGGGCGCAGGCGCTGGGCGCCATCGGCATCGGCGCTAACCAAATCGCAACGGGCTTTATGGATAGCCTGGCTGGCTGCGATCATTGCGGCAATTGCATTGAAGTCTGTCCGGTGGGTGCGCTGATGAGCCGTCCCTTCCGCTACAAGGCCAGACCCTGGGATCTCAAGGAGGTCGATACCGTATGTCCCTTCTGCGGGACCGGCTGCCAGATAAGCGTTGGGGCGCGCGAAGGCGAGTTGATGCGGGTCCACTCGAAATGCGAAACCGGACTCAACCAGGAGGCGCTGTGTGTCAGAGGGCGCTTCGGCATCGACTTCGCGAACTCAACTGAGCAGCGCCTTCAACAACCGCTGATTCGCCAGGACAAGGACCTGGTTGCCGTAAGCTGGAATAAGGCCTTCGGCTTTATCGGGGAGAAACTCAAACAGATTCGCCGGAGCAATAAAACCATTGGAGGTTTAGTTTCACCCAGCCTGACCAATGAAACCCTGTATGGTTTTCAGAAACTGATGCACCATGTGTTCGACAGCAACACTATTGACAGTTTCTGCCGTTGGCCTCTCGCCGAGGCTTATCCGGTGTTGGAGCAACTGATTGATAGGTTTTACAGCCGAAAACCCCTGGAAGAACTGCTCAAGGTCGACAGACTGTTGATTATTGGCAGTAATGTGACCGATGAAAACCCGATCTCAGAGTATCTTATACGCGAAGCCCATAGGGCCAATCGATTTGACATGACCGTGCTGTCGCCCCGCCCCTCCAGGCTGGACCGCATGGCCAGCGCCTACCAGCGTTATATACCGGGGGAAGAGCCGGCGCTGATTGCCAGTATTCTCAGCTCGTTGGCAAATGAGGATAAACAGCCGCCGCTACGATCGCAGTCGATCGCCGTGCTGGTGGGGACGGATCTGTTGAGATCCCCTGGCGCGACCCACTCATTACAACTACTCCTGGAGCACCTGAAGACATTACAAACCAATGGCAGGTCGATTGGATTGCAGTTTTTGTTTGATCGCTGCAACCAGTTAGGGGCCTGGGATCTCGGCGTGACCTCCCAGTGCGATTTCAACCAAATGCTTTCAATGTGTGATCAAGGGCAGATGGGCATGCTTTACGTGGTTGGCGAAGACCCCTTGTTGTCCTGTCCCGACCCTGAGCGGGTCAAACGAGCATTGTCTCAACTGGATCTGCTAATTGTTCAAGATGCCTTTGCCTCCGATACCATGGAGCTTGCCGATGTGGTGCTGCCCGGTTTCACCTTTGCCGAAAGCACCGGCACCTTTACCAATAATGAGGGGCGGGTTCAGCGGGTACGGCCGATTTACCCGCCACCGACAAAAACGGTAATGAATGCCTACAAAGCAGCCCCCACGATTTACCCGGCACCGTTCAGGTCACAGGCAAAGCTCGATGTGCGAATATTCAGTGAAATGGCCTTGGCACTGGGTACCGATCTGGGGCTGTCGTCTCTAGAGCAGGTGTTTTGTGAAATGGCCGCTACGGTTCCAGGCTATGCTGAACTGGACATTAACGACCTCGGCAACCAGGGCAGGTTTTCGGGTGCAACTCTCAACACTCCCGAATCGAGCGTCAAACCGACTACATTGACGAACCTTGAATGTCAGCTTACCAGGCAATCCGTACCTGATACGCCTGATGATAATTTTTATCTTATCACCGGCAACAGCATGTTTCATTCGGGGTATTTATCGGAATACTCGCCGACACTGGCAGAGATTGAAAACGAGCCCTACGTTGAACTCAGTGAGTTGGACGCCCTTGCGTTGGGGCCGGGTTCGGCTGATGGGGATTACGTTCTGGTGAGCAACCCGCACCATCAGCTGACCCTGAAGGTCAAGACGAACAGCGGCTTTGCCCGGGGCGTGGCATTTATCCCGGAAAACTTCAAGGCCGCACAACTCAACCGTTTTTTTGCACAGGGCGATTACCCCTGCCTTGTCAAAATCCGAGTGGCGCAACCAGCGGCAGTAGACGAGGCCGTTGGCAGCGCCGAAGGCAATACGCAATGAGTGGGATCCTGGAATTGGGGATCATGCTTTTCCATGTGATGGTTGTCATCATTATTCTGTTTCTGGTGCCCATTCCTTTTACCTGGATGGAGCGCAAGGTTGCCGGACATATCCAACAGCGCCTGGGGCCAATGCGTGTGGGCTGGCACGGTGTATTACAGCCCCTGGCGGATGGTATCAAACTGTTGACCAAGGAAGACATTATCCCTGATCGGGCGGACCGCCTGTTATTTAAAATTGCACCCATCATTTCCCTGGTACCACCCTTTGCGGTTTTTGTCGCTGTACCCTTCGCCGACAATCTTTTATTGTCCGATATGAATATCGGCTTGCTCTATATCCTTGCTGTCGCCGGCCTGGGAATCTACGGGGTCATCTTTGGCGGCTGGGCCTCCAACAGCAAGTACTCCCTGTTGGGCAGCATACGGAGCTGCGCCCAATTGATCAGTTATGAAATCCCCATGGGCTTTGCGGTAATTGGGGTTATGATGCTCAGTCAGTCCATGAACCTGAGCGACATTGTGAATGCCCAGGCCGACACCTGGAATATCGTTTATCAGCCCCTGGGATTTTTTGTCTTTTTTATCGCCGGGCTCGCCGAAGCGCAGCGTGTTCCCTTCGACCTGGCGGAGGCCGAAGGTGATTTGGGCGCCGGCTACCATACTGAATACAGCGGCATGCGGTTTTCCTACTTTATGATCAGCGAATATCTGGTGATGCTGACGATATCCGTACTCTGTGTCATTTTATTCTTTGGTGGCTGGCACGGGTTTCTCCTACCCTTACCACCGCTGCTTTGGTTTACCCTGAAAGTGGGTTTCTTTGTGTATCTTTTTATGTGGATTCGTTTTACCTTTCCACGCTATCGATACGATCAACTGATGAGTATCGGCTGGAAGGTATTATTTCCGCTGTCTCTCGCAAATATCCTGGTAACAGGTTTTTTTATCGTTTGACGGGGCAGTGGATTCAAGACCGCACAGCATTAAAAACGAGCGCTTGTCACAATGAACCAGACAGAAGCGACCAACAAGCCGCACGCCAGCGCAAATTCAACGCCTGTTGAAAAGTCCGACTCTGGACAAGGCTGGATCGGTTGGGTGTTTTTCAGTGATCTTTTCGCTGGTCTGCGGCTCACCTTCAAATATATGTTCGCAAAGCATATAACCATGCAATACCCCGATATAGAAAAATGGCAACCCTATTCGCGCTTTCGAGGACATCATTTCCTGCTCAAAGATGAGCAGGGTGATATCAAATGCGTAGCCTGCGAGCTCTGCGCGAAAATCTGCCCCAGTCAATGCATAGAAGTGATCCCCTATGAGGACGAAAACGGCGACCGCCACCCTGAAGTGTTTGATATCGATATGGGGCGGTGCCTGTATTGCGGCTTGTGCGAGGATGCATGCCCTGTAGATGCTATCGCCATGGGTAGCCACTTCGAATTTTCCACCTACAGCTCAAAAGACCTGCTCGTTAACAAGGCAACACTGTTGGCCATGCCCGGCAAGACTGAAAAGGGAGGCGTGGTCATCCCGGCATCGTTCAACAGTGACGAAACGGTTACGGTCACCGCGAAGAATGAAAAAGGGTACCACTGGTGGGATGCCATTCACCGATAAGGCGGTGTAACGCTGATTAACTTGTGATGTTCCGAAGCTGCCTGGAGTCTATTGCAGTTCGGACTTTATCCCGGCAAATACAGTAATTTAGAAGCTTGGTTTGCCGGGTTGAAATCTGATCGACATCGTTACAGGCTGTTAGGAACAAGGAACACAAGACCAACAGAACAACCCGAGAGATGGAAGTTCTTTTTTTTCTGCTGTTCGCCGCCATGGCCACGGTCGCCGGGTTAGGCGTGGTATTGGCGAAAAACCCTGTTTACAGCGCCCTGTCGCTTATCGTCTGCTTTGTGCAGGTTGCCGCATTATTTATTCTTCTGCGATCACCGTTTCTTGCCGCCGTACAAATCTTTGTCTATGTCGGTACCACCATTGTATTGTTTATTATTGTTATCGTCATGCTCGATATCCAACAGGCGCTATTCGAGCGTTTCATACCGGGCAATACCCTATTGATCCTTGCCGTGCCCCTGGTATTAGGGGCCACCATGCTGCCAATGCTATTGGGCAGCGACAAGCTGGCCGCGCTATACACTAAGAGTCAAGCAGCGGGCGCTCAGCTCGAAGGCACCACCGCCGAATTGGGCACCGCCCTTTTTACACAATATCTACTGCCCTTTGAAGTGATCTCGGTGATATTGCTGGTGGCCCTGGTGGGTGCAATTCTGTTGGCGAAAAAGGAGACCCGGTAATGGTCCCTTTGTCCTGGTATCTGGCACTCAGTGCGATCATTTTTATCATTGGTCTGGCGGGCGTTCTATTAAGGCGCAATGTACTGATCGTACTAATGTGTCTTGAGTTGATGCTCAATTCGGTGAATATCAACCTGATCACCTTTTCCTACTACCTGCAGGATTTGCGTGGGCAGATTCTCGCCATCTTTGTTATCACTATTACTGCAGCCGAAGTTGCAGTGGCGCTGGCCATCGTTATTGCCATGATGAGAAACAGAACTACCCTCAAAGTCGACGACATTAATCTCATGAAAGAGTAACGAATGTAACAAAAAAAAGGAATCGCTCTTTGGAAACAATAACAACCATCAGGCCGCTGCTAGCAGTGCTCGTGTGCGCGTTGGCAGCCCTTGTTATCCTGGCGCTTGATAAAAGGGCCAACCTCAGGGATGCAGCCTCATTGGCCGCCGCCACCATCAATTTTCTGATCGTGGCTTCCATGGCTCCGACGATTCTGAGCGGGGGCATTATCGAGTACAAACTGTTTAGCGTCTTGCCCGGGATCGAATTGGGGTTTCGGGTCGATCCACTAGGCATGGTCTTTGCGTCGATTTCATCCTTGCTATGGATTGTCGCGGCACTGTATTCGATAGGTTATATGCGCAGTCTCAAGGAACACAGTCAAACCCGCTTTTTTGCCTGTTTTGCTGTCAGCATTGCCGCCGCCATCGGTGGCGCCTTTGCCGCAAACCTTTTTACCCTGATTGTATTTTACGAAATCCTCAGTTTGATCACCTACCCGCTGGTGTATCACAAGGAAACCGATGAGTCCTGGGAAGGTGGCAAAAAGTATTTGGTCTACCTGATGGGCGCATCGAAGACGTTTCTGCTGGCTGCTGTAGCGTTGACCTACGCGATTACCGGTAACTTGGACTTCGCTAACAACGGCGTTTTTTCCGAAATCAACGCATCCCCCCTACTGCTGACGATTGTGTATATCTGTTATCTAGCGGGCTTTTCCAAAGCGGCAATTATGCCCTTTCATATCTGGTTGCCCGCCGCTATGGTTGCCCCGACGCCGGTAAGCGCGCTGCTGCACGCGGTTGCTGTGGTCAAGATGGGAGTTTTCTGCGTCCTGCGGGTGGTTTTCCATGTTTTTGGCGGGGAGCTTATGGGCAGCCTGGGACTCGGTATCGCTACCGCCTATGTCGTCTCCTTTACCATCATTATGGCCTCGATATATGCTATGACCTGCGACGATCTGAAAGCACGGCTGGCCTATTCCACCGTCAGCCAATTGTCCTACATTATTCTCGGTGCAGTGTTGCTGGCACCGAGCAGTATGGTTGGCGCTGTGGTGCATATTGCCAGCCACGCCTTTGCCAAGATCACCCTGTTTTTCTGCGCAGGCTCTATCTACTGTGCAAGCAGAAGAATGAAAGTCAGCGAGCTGCCGGGTATTGGTCGGCGTCTACCCTGGACCATGGCGGCGTTTTTTATCGGCTCCCTGAGTATGATAGGTATACCACCTACGGGCGGTTTTATCAGCAAATGGTATCTGATCGTCGGCACCGTCGAGGCCAAACAGCTGGCTTTTCTGGCGGTCCTTTTATTGAGTTCCGTTTTTAACGCGGTTTACTTTCTGCCAATTACCTACAAGGCTTTTTTTGAAGAGGAAAAAAACCTTCCCGCACTCGACAGCCACGAGCCATTCGAACAGGTCTGCAGCCAAGACATCAGGGAAATTCCCCTGGTGGCGGTGCCATTGGTTATCACCGCGCTGCTGTCCCTTGCCTTGGGTGTTTACCCCTATTATTTTCTGACACTGGCACAGAAGGTTTTGCCATGATTAGCAAACTTATGCGTTTTATCGGCGATCCAACCTATACCCGGCGGCGCTGGCAATTATTTATCGCGGCGCTGGTATTAACGGTCGCAGCTGACCTACTGGTGACAAAGGGCCCTGCAGCCTTCTTCTGGCAACACCTGCCGGGTTGGAACGCGCTGTTCGGTTTGGTCTCCTGCCTGCTGATAATTTTTATCTCCAAGTTCCTCGGCTACCGCTGTGGGCTGATGCGTGAAGAGGATTATTATGACGAGTGATTGGCTGCACCCGGGCCTTTTATATATTCTCGGCGCTGCACTGATACCTTTTCTTCGCAACAGGGTACGACAGGTTTATTTGTTGCTGATACCGCTGCTCGCGCTGCTTTACGTGGTCTCGATGTTGTTTGACTCTCAGCCAGGAAGCAGCCACTGGCAGTTTCAGTTTATTGGCCTGGATCTGATTCTGGGTCGAGTAGATAAACTCAGCACCCTGTTTGCGCTGGTCTTTACCACCATGTCATTGATCGGCAGCATTTACTCGCTCCATCTCCGGGCAACCGGTGAACACGTGGCAGCTTATCTCTATGTTGGCAGTGCTCTCGGTGTGGTGTTTGCCGGCGACTTTTTCACGCTATTTATTTTTTGGGAGATCATGGCCTTCGCCTCTGCCTACTTGGTGTTTGCCCAGAGAGGCGAACCCGCGAGGGCAGCGGGTGTTCGCTATTTATTGGTGCATATCAGCGGCGGTCTGTGTCTGCTGGCAGGCATTGTTATTCACTATGCGCAAACCGGATCTTCTGTCTTCGGCCCCATCGTCAACTCAGGGGGTCTGGCCTTCGCCTTAATCCTTGTCGGTTTTATTCTTAATGCCGCAGTGCCTCCGTTTAATGCCTGGCTGACCGACGCTTACCCCGAGGCCACGGTTACCGGTGCCGTATTTATGAGTGCCTTTACCACCAAGACGGCTGTTTACGTACTACTGCGAAGCTACCCGGGCACCGATGTGTTGGTTTGGCTGGGCACCGCGATGGCGGTCTATGGGGTTGTCTACGCGGTGCTGGAAAACGATTGCCGACGACTGCTGGCCTACCATATTGTTAGCCAAGTGGGATATATGGTGGCGGGCGTTGGCCTTGGCACGGCATTGGCGTTAAACGGCGCCAGTGCCCATGCCTTTGCCCATATTCTTTACAAGGGCCTGCTATTTATGGGCGCCGGCGCTGTTATCTATATGACCGGACGGCGTAAACTCACGGAGTTGGGAGGGCTCTATAAAGTCATGCCCTTGACCCTGACCCTGTATATGATCGGCGCGGTTTCGATCTCAGCCTTTCCACTGTTTAGCGGTTTTGTCAGCAAGTCCATGGTGGTGGCGGCGGCCGAGCACGATCCCCGAGCGTGGGTATTTCTGCTATTGACTCTGGCCTCAGCGGGCACCTTTCTGCATACGGGCCTGAAATTGCCCTACTATATGTTCTTTGGCAATAATCACAGCGTATCGACTGAAAGAATAATCAAGACAGCACAGAGTTTGGAGCCACCCATCAATATGTTGGTCGCCATGGCAATCGCCGCATTGCTATGCATAGGCATCGGAGTTTTCCCCAACCTTCTCTATACACTGCTGCCCTACCCGGTTGATTTTGAACCCTATACCCCGGCGCATATTACAGGCAGCTTGAGCATTTTGTTATTTACCGCACTCGGGTTTTTCCTGTTTCTCAAACACCTCGACCCGGAGCAGACCATTAGCCTGGATACCGACTGGTTTTACCGCAAAGGCAGCCGGATTATTATGTGGTTGGCCAACAATCCAATTGCCCGTTACGAGGCCGTCGTTAGCGAATTGGTTAATACCACGATATTGCGTTTTCTCCATACCTGCGCGGCATTAGGACTTTGGATCGACATCCGTATTATCGATGGTATTGTCAACGGGCTGGCCCATACCGTGCTGCGCTGTGGTGAAAAACTGCGGCATATGGAAACCGGCGTATTAAGCCATTATGCCCTCGGCATGGCCCTGGGTATCGTACTCAGCGCAGTGCTCTACGCAGCCATAGGTTTCGGCCTTGGTTTCGGACCGGGAAACTAGCCCTATGAATGCGCCGATCTTGAGTATCCCGATCTTGAGCATAATTATATTTCTACCCCTGATCGGTGCTTTCGCCCTGCTCTTTATTAAGGATGAAAGCTGGATTAAATGGTTGACGCTGGTGGTCTGTGCCATCGATTTACTGCTCAGTATTCAGCTAATGAACAGCTTCGACACCAGTACCTACGTGATGCAATTTCAGGAAATCCACACCTGGATTCCGGCGTTTAACATCCGTTATGCGCTGGGGGTAGACGGTATCAATATTCTGTTCGTATTCTTGACGACGCTCGTGGGCTGGGTTTGTGTGCTTGCTTCCTGGCAGGCCATCAAACACAGGCTGAAGGAATTTATGATTGCTCTGCTCACTATACAGACCACCATGCTGGGGGTTTTCTGTGCCCTCGACCTGTTTTTGTTTTTTATTTTCTGGGAGGCAATGTTGATCCCCATGTTCCTTATTATCGGTGTCTGGGGTGGGGAACACCGGGTTTATGCGGCATTTAAGTTTTTCCTCTACACCCTTGCCGGTAGCGTACTGTTTCTGATTGGTATTATTGTTCTGTACTTCGCCGGCGGCAAAACCTTCGATATGCTCGCGCTGATGGAGCGTTCCTACCCCTTTCAAATTCAGGTATGGGTGTTTCTTGCGTTTTTTGTTGGTTTCGCGATCAAGGTACCTATGTTTCCCTTTCACACCTGGCTACCCGACGCCCACGTGCAGGCGCCCACGGCGGGCAGTATTCTTCTGGCCGGTGTGTTATTAAAGATGGGAGCCTACGGTTTTTTACGTCTCTCCTTACCCATGCTACCACAAGCCTCCCAGTATTTTGCCGAGATGATTTTGCTGCTATCAGTAATCGCCATTATCTACGGTGGCTGTTTGGCTCTGGCCCAGGATGATCTGAAAAAACTGGTGGCCTATTCCAGCATCAGCCACATGGGCGTTGTTACCTTGGGACTGTTTGTCTTTAATATCAAAGCACTGGAGGGCGGCATACTGCAAATGTTTAACCACGGTATAACAACGAGTGCCCTGTTTCTGTTTGTCGGTCTGATCTACGAACGCACCCATACACGATCAATTGACGATTACGGCGGCTTGATGAAACTGATACCCATTTACACCACCTTTTTCGCACTGTTTACCCTGGCCTCCATGGCATTGCCAGGCACCAATTCCTTTATCGGCGAGTTGCTGGTCTTGGCGGGGGCGTTTACCGATTACAAGGTGTATGCCGCACTGGCCGTGATCGGTGCGATGTTAAGTGCTGCTTACCTGCTTAGCATGTTCAGACGGGTCGCGCTGGGAACAATTACCAATTCCGCGCTGACGGAAATAGAAGATGTCAATGCTAGGGAGTTACTGGCGATCATCCCTCTCGCAGTGTTTGTTATCTGGATCGGCCTCTACCCGATGCCCTTCATTGATTTGATGCATGTCTCGGTAGAACATCTACTGCAACAGGCGTCACGCGTTCAAGGGGCCGTACCGTATTGAATCATACCGCCATAAATCTAGACGCTGTTCTGCAATCGGTTATTGTCAGTTTGCCAGAAATATTCTTGCTTGCAACCGCTTGCCTTTTGCTGTTGATAGACCTGCTGTTAAAGGGTCGACGCGTTGCCCTGATCGCCAACCTAGCCATTATGATTGTAGTAACCACAGCTGCGTTAAGCTATTTGCTGACATTTTCAGATCTGTTCGGCAACCCTACTGAATTCCAGGGCATTGCCTACAACGGTATGTTTGTTAGCGACAAGTTTTCCCTCTTTTTTAAAATGATTTTTTATATCGCTACCATTCTTACGATTATGCTCTCCCACAATTACTTGAAGATTAGCACCGAGGCCCACAGTGAGTATTTTGTCATGATGCTGTTTGCCCTGTGCGGCATGATGATTATGGCCTCGGGTACCGATCTGATCAGTATCTATGTGGGCCTGGAATTGCTAGCCCTGTCCATGTATGTGCTGACTGGCTTTCTAAAGCATGACCCGCGCTCGAACGAGTCGGCGCTGAAATTTCTGATTCTCAGCGCACTGTCCACCTGCCTGATGCTCTACGGTGCATCACTTTTTTACGGACTGACGGGCACCACCCAATTGAACGACCTGCGTATTGCGTTAACAGGGTTGGCGAAGGCCGACGCCGTGCCCCTCCCCATTCTCACGGCAATTGACCCGGCAATTGTCCTGGCTACCTTGTTTTTACTGGCGGGGTTTGCCTTCAAGATAGCTGCTGTTCCTTTTCATATGTGGGTACCCGATGTTTATGAGGGTGCACCGACTCCCATCACCGCATATATGTCTGTAGGCTCCAAAGCCGCTGGCTTTGCGGTGATTCTGCGGGTATTTGTCGAAGCCCTGTCACCGCTGACCGATATCTGGCTGCTGCTATTTGCAGTGATCGCCGTTGCCACTATGGCAGTGGGTAGTTTTGTAGCCCTGGTACAAACCAATATTAAGCGCCTGTTGGCTTACTCCAGCATAGCCCATGCCGGTTTCGCGATGCTTGGCCTGGTGGCGGGCGGGGAAAGTGGCGTGGCCA
>JAPUGI010000016.1 GCA_027292925.1 Gammaproteobacteria bacterium | reverse complement strand
GAATTCAGCAAAATTCAAAGACAAAAACCTAGGCGGCCACCATTATTGAGTGAACACACCGATGATATTCTCAGCGAACTTGGTTTTTCGGGAGATGAAATTACCAGCTTTCGAGAACAGCGAGTTGTTTAAACGTCATGGTCATAAGCCAACATCCAGCTTCACCAGGATGCACTCGTGATAGAGCAATTACTCGACGATTACTTCCTCTTATTTTTCATTGTTGGGTGGGCAGGCATCAGCCTGATTATTTCAACCATGAGTTGGTGGAAATTACTGGCTACGGAATATGCTTTCGAAGGAGAAGTTAAAGGAGAAAAGTTTCGAAGTCAGCGATCCGTGGTGTCATTAGACGATAAAGCGCAGATTGGCTAAGATTTGTTCCTCTTCTTTCATGAAGGAGTGGGTGGCATGCAGAACATCAATTTGGCACGCGTAATCGGTGGCGGTGTGGTAGCAGGACTGACCCTGACTTTCGTTGCCGATACTGCCATGGGCCTCGCCCTATCGTATGGGATCTGGTGGCTTAGCGCGATTATAGATCCCATTGGGCACTGGACTGTGATATGGCAATACGGTGGCATCAACATCGCCCTGGGCGTTGTACTCGTTTGGCTTTATGCAGCGATTAGGCCGCGCTTCGGCCCCGGTGTGAAGACGGCCGTGGTTGCGGGAGTAGCTGCCTGGATCATGGGTTTCTTGATTCCAGTTCTTTGGATCCCGGGTCCTGAAACAGGGTCGCTTGCCGTTACTGCCTGGCCCCTGGGATATGTAGCCTCTCTCTTTGGGGTGACGGTCGCGACTCTTGGCGGCGCCTGGGTCTATCAGGAAGATGGAGAAGCCTAGGACTCGCATTACATTGTTAAACACATGGTAGATGATGATCATTCTTGATCAAGGATCGCATGAATGTCGCCTTATGGTCGAAAGGAGCAAGTTAGTTGAAGGAGAAATTCAGGCTGTCTGAGGAAAATCCTTCAACGTTTCGGATGGTTCGATTTTGAGTTCTTCCAGAAAAGCTGCCGCATGATCAATTCGACCGGACATCGAAATATCTGAAATCGTCAGTTGGTAGACAGATTCCGCGATATATTCAACGGCTTGCACTCGCGCCTTGTTTGACTCGTTAATCAGATGATGGTGAACAACGCCAGGTGTTGCTACCAGCCCGGGCGAAATTACATTAATTGACACATTATTGTTGTACTGTTCCTGCGCAAGCCCTGTGGTGAATCGCTCCAGTGCCGCCTTGCACATCCCATAAATCGTACCGCCATGCCCACCTGGAGCATCTGCTTCTGGATGGAAAGCCGCACCGGAAGAAATATTAACAATATGCCCTGATGAACGCTCTATCATGGAAGGAAGGACCATCTGTACCAGGTGGAACGGTGCTTTAACCTGGACTTCGAACATCAAGTCATAACGTTTACCAGGAAATTCCAGGACTGGTATGAAGTAGGTGATCGCTGCATTGCTCACCAGAATGTCAACTGGTCCGTAGTGTTCCTGCGTTTCTCGTATTAAATTTTCACGATCCTCTGAACTTGCCAGATTGCACTGAACAGCGAAAGCGTCACCCCCGCACTCGAGAATTCGATCTGCAGTTTCGTTAATAGTCCCGTCAAATATATGATCACTTGGCTGCGCCGTACGTGCGCTTGGAACCACCCTGGCCCCTTCCATGGCCAGACGATAGCAAATCGCCTCACCGATTCCCCGGCTCGCACCCGTGACAACTGCAACTTTGCCTGCAAGTGTCCCATTCATGTTACATGTATCGTTTGCCATTGTTTATCCTTGTGAGCGCGCAACGTTTTATCTTATCAAGTATGCCTGGGATTAGTCTTGCTTCAGCGGAGAGCATCCGAAACGAGCAGGACCTTAGTGTATCGCTGAACGTGGCGTCTTGATGGTCAACGCGCTAGGCTGGAGGCAATTCACTTACGGCTGGGAGCCTGTCACAATTTGATCAAGATACCCAATCATCCTATCGATGTTTGATGTCATACTGCCTGAAGCCCGCGGAATGATGGCCGTGCCTCTCAAGGCACGACGGTACCTTCACCCATTTCTTACAACGGACTGCATGGACCATACATTCAGAAGAGGCAACGGATATGAGCGACGATGTGACCATACCAAACTTTGGAGAATTGTTAGCTACGCACATAGCTAAGCTGCCTCCTGAATCAATGCCTGGCCTTCTCGCCCAGCTTGAGCGAAGCGCCGGAGATAGATATCGGGAATGGGCCTTGGACATAGAATCTCAAAGAGACGGCCTACTGGCTTGTGCAGGTAGAGAAGACGACATCGCTAATCGAGTTGATGCTCTTTTTCCAATCAGGGAGGAACACCAACCCCTGGTCGACGAAATAGTACCTTTAGCAATCGAAACCTTCCTGGGCGTTTATTCTGGATTGTCTTCAATCCAGCAAATCACGATTCAGGCAAATGCAGAACGTCAGGGCGCTTCCGCATGGCGAGGTCTGGTCGAGGCATACCCGCAATTCGCGGGAGATCTGGAATCACTGGCAAAAACCGAAGAATCTAACGCTGATTATCTGGATGCTCTCCTAGCGAATTCCCAGGAGAACAAGCCTGCCTCATAACGACATTAGGCATTAATTCGCATATGACGCGCCTATGATTTTTTTCCGGATGATGCGAATTGCTTTCACGCTCAACACGAGCAGGCCCGCGATGTTATTTACCGGCGAGAACAACCAGGCTAGCCAACTGTCACCCAGGTCAATCAATGTTATGGCGAGGCCTTGTACGATGAGTTGAGCAAATTCCTGGATGGGTAAGGCGAGAAGCCATGTGCAAGCCGCCAGCACCAGGGCGACTCCGAACCAGCCAGCTATTACCTGGTATCTCTGGCTTCGGGTTCGAGCCATCACATGGGCGGTAAATGCCTCTCCGTCGAGTTCGCGCTGGGCCTCGGCAAATAGGGTTTGGAGAAGTGGGTCCCGATCGTCTGTCATCATGATTCCTCCGCATTGTCTCTGTATGCAGCTAATATCTGCTGTAACCGCTGTGTGCCGCGATTGATATGGGATTTAACAGTACCCAAAGGTAACTCAATGAGTTTCGCTATTTCCGTGTGACTCATGCCTTCATGATAGGAAAGTACAACGCATAACCGCACCGGGTCTGCCAGTGTCTCCAGGGCCTGGTCCAAATCCATACCCATGCTGGTTGGGTCGTGCTGTGCGAGTTCGACCTCGGCAAGTTCGTCGGCACCGCGAAGTGCGTCCTTTTTACGTACGTGCTGGAGCCAAACCGAGACCGCCAGGCGTTTCAGCCAGGCATCAAACGCATTGGCTTGTTTTAATGTATGGATCTTAAGCCACACCTGCAAAAAAACCTGTTGCGCTAAATCGTCAGCCAATGTGGTATCACTGCAACAACGTCTCATCAAGTTGCGTATCGAGGACTGCCAGCGCCGTACTAGCTCCGTAAATGCGCTACGGTCGCCGGTGCGTGCAAAGCTGACTATCAGTGCTTCCGGGCAATTCGGGTAATAGTCTTGTGCTTTGTGCACAAATACTAATCCATCAGCTGTTTGTCAGTTTCCGCGGCGTACCAGCGCCCTGCGATTTTTGCCGCTACCAAAAACCCTATGCCCATACAAGCAAG
>JAPUGI010000159.1 GCA_027292925.1 Gammaproteobacteria bacterium | reverse complement strand
AATTCACTGATCGCGAGTGTACGCGGCGGCGTCACAGAACCTTTGCCAGATGTAAATGGCGAGTACCTGATGCCTTCCGTCGTCCGATATACCAATGACGAAACTATCGTCGGCCGTGATGCCCTGGACATGGCGAGAGAGGATCCCCTGAATACGATCCTCTCGGTGAAAAGAATGATGGGCAGGGGAACCGATGACCTGATCTCCCTGGGTCAACGTTTGCCTTATGAATTTACAGGCGGTGATTCGGGTATGCCACGAATCAAAACCATTAGCGGCGAGGTAAGTCCGGTTGCGGTTTCTGCTGAAATACTTAAAGCACTGGTTACCCGGGCCGCGTTTTCTCTTGCAGGTGACCTCGATGGGGTCGTCATTACCGTGCCCGCTTACTTCGATGATGCCCAGAGACAAGCGACCAAAGATGCGGCCACGATTGCCGGTGTAGAAGTCCTCCGGCTGCTGAATGAACCGACGGCTGCCGCCGTAGCTTACGGTCTCGATTCCGGTTCCGAGGGTGTCGTTGCTGTTTATGACCTTGGCGGTGGCACCTTCGATATCTCGCTGCTCCGCCTGAACAAAGGTGTATTTGAAGTGCTCTCTACTGGCGGTAACTCCAGTCTTGGTGGTGATGACTTTGATCAAAAAATTGCCGAGTGGATTATCGGCAATTCAGGATTTAAAGATCAGATTAGCCATGCCCAGTTTCGTTTCCTGATGATGAAAGCACGCGATATCAAGGAGTCACTCAGTGATAAGGATGTTATTGATGTCGACATTGAAACGGGAGGATTGAAATTCAGCGGTGAGCTGTCCCGATCTCAATTTGAACAGTACATAGAACCCCTGGTCGAAGAATCCATCAAAGCTTGTCGTCGTGCTGTGCGAGATGCGGGTATTGATTTATCGGAAGTTGATGATGTCATCCTGGTTGGCGGATCTACGAGGGTACCACTGGTGAGAGAAGCGGTGGCGTCGTATTTTCAGTTGATCCCTCTGGACAATATTGATCCTGACAAGGTAGTCGCGATCGGCGCGGCTGCCCAGGCAAATCAGTTGGTCGGCAACCGGCCGGACGACGAGATATTGTTGCTGGATGTGTTACCGCTTTCGCTTGGTCTTGAAACCATGGGTGGTCTTACTGAAAAAATAATTCAGCGAAACACACAGATACCGGTCTCCCTTGCTCAGGAGTTCACGACCTACAAGGATGGTCAAACTGCCATGCTGGTTCACGTGGTCCAGGGTGAGCGGGAATTGGTTGCTGACTGCCGTTCCCTGGCAAGGTTCGAACTACACGGAATTCCACCGATGGTGGCGGGTGCCGCTAAGATACAAGTTGTGTTCCAGGTGGATGCTGACGGACTACTTTCTGTCTCGGCGACGGAACTCAGCACAGGTGTTGCTGCCAGGGTTGAAGTTAAACCCACTTATGGTTTGGATGAAAATGAAATTACCAGCATGCTGAAAGATTCGTTTGAATTCGCGCAGGCTGATGCGCAATCCCGGTCGCTTTATGAGGCAAGAGTAGAAGCAGGTCGTGTCGTTGAAGCATTAAGCAATGCCCTGGATGCTGATGGTGAGAAGTTGCTGGCCGCAGACGAGATTTCCGTGTTGCAGGAAGGCATGCTGAAACTAAAATCCCTCACTGCAGGAGATGATACCAAAGCGATCAATACTGGTGTCGAGATGCTGGGTAAAGCCAGCGACGAATTCGCAGGCCTGAGAATGGATGCTTCTGTTCGACAGGCACTGGCAGGATACAAAATCGATGAATTGGCAGAAGGGTTGGATTGATGCCGAAGATTATTATCCTGCCTCATGAACAAAGATGTCCGGAAGGTGCCGTCCTGGAAGCGCAGCCGGGCGACAACCTGATTGAGTTGGCATTGGAAAATGGCATCGACATTGAGCATGCCTGTGAGATGTCCTGCGCTTGTACTACGTGTCACGTTATTCTCAGGGAAGGATTTGATTCCCTTGAAGAATCCGATGAAACAGAAGACGATTTGTTGGATAAAGCCTGGGGACTTGAACCGGATTCGAGGCTAAGCTGCCAGATTGAAGTAGGTGAAGAAGACCTGGTCGTGGAAATTCCGAAATACACCATCAACCAGGTTTCCGAAGCGCATTAAAATCGGCTAAGCCAGGTAGCCGGAAAAACGAGGGTATGCAATGAAGTGGACAGATATCAATGATATTGCTATTGAATTGTCCGAGGCACATCCGGATGTCGACCCCATGACCATCAGGTTCACCGAGTTAATGCAGTGGGTACTGGCCCTGGATGGATTCGATGATGATCCGGGTCGCTGCGGTGAACGTATTCTTGAAGCCATTCAGATGGCCTGGCTGGAAGAAGCCGACTAAGTCACAGGCGATTCCTTTTCCCTACCTGTCACCCCGGAAACACGCGTATAATAACGCGCTTTATTTTTTGTAGCTGGAGCAAAGCTGTAATGGCGATCGAAAGAACATTGTCTATCATCAAACCTGATGCTGTGGGTAAAAATGTCACTGGTGATATCGTGTCCCGGTTTGAAAAAGCCGGTTTGCAAATCGTTGCGTCTCGGATGGAACGCCTCGACCAGGGTCGGGCTAGAGGGTTTTATTCGGAACACGATGGTAAAGCTTTTTTTGAAGGCCTTGTGTCCTATATGACATCCGGGCCAGTCATATTACAGGTTCTGGAAGGTGAAGATGCAGTTGCTTTAAACCGTGAATTGATGGGAGCAACGGATCCGAAAGACGCCCAGACAGGAACGATAAGAGCTGATTTTGCAGAGTCAATCGATGCCAATGCAGTTCACGGTTCTGATTCACTTGAATCAGCCGCCAGGGAAATAGCCTACTTCTTCTCTAATAAGCAGATCTGTGCGAGATGATTGAATCAAAGAAACTCGATTTACTGGGCTACACCAGGGGTCAGTTCGAATCCTTGCTGGTTGAGCTGGGTGAGAAATCTTATCGTGCACCGCAGATTATGAAGTGGTTGCATCATCGCTACGTTGATGATTTCAGCCAGATGACAGACATCAGCAAATCCTTAAGAACAAGGCTGGCTGAAATAGCCGAAATCCATGAACCGGAAGTGACCGCTGAAAAGAGGTCCAAAGACGGCACGCGCAAGTGGCTGATGAAGTCCCGGTCCGGCAGTTCGGTTGAGATGGTGTTTATTCCGGAAGGGCCGAGGGGCACTCTGTGCGTTTCATCCCAGGTGGGCTGTACTCTCGATTGCACTTTCTGTGCAACCGGCAAGCAGGGATTTAACAGCAACCTGACTGCAGGTGAGATTGTCGGCCAGTTGCGGGTCGCCCAGAGATTGCTTGGACCCGATTACCCGGATCGTCAACGGGTAGTAACTAATGTTGTGTTGATGGGTATGGGGGAGCCTTTGCTCAATCTTGATAACGTGATACCAGCGGTGGCAATCATGATGGATGATCTGGGCTACGGTATTTCAAAACGCAAGGTAACTATTTCTACAGCAGGTGTTGTGCCAGGGATTCAAAGGCTTGTTGAGACCACGGACGCGTCACTTGCGATCTCTCTACATGCCCCTAACGATGAATTGAGGAATGAATTGGTCCCGATCAATCGAAAATACCCCATTGCAGAACTGTTGGCAGTTTGTCGTCAATATGCAAACAACCTGGGTGAGAAGCGAACGGTAACTGTTGAATACGTTCTGATTGATAAAGTCAATGATCAACCTGAACATGCAGCGCAACTCATTGGGCTATTGCGTGATTTCCCATGTAAGATTAATTTGATTCCCTTCAATCCTTTTCCTGGAACTAGTTACAAGACACCCACTAGAATGGCCGTCAGGACTTTCCAGGATAAATTGGTAGACGCAGGGTATTCAACGATGGTTAGGACAACCCGAGGCCAGGATATCCAGGCCGCATGTGGACAGTTAGTGGGCGAAGTGGCCGACAGGACGCGTCGCCAGGAACGATACCAACGAATTGCCGCGGGAGTAGCATAAATGCGAGCAAATCCTCTATTAATTTTGTTTCTCGGTCTTTTTTTATTGTCAGGGTGTGTGACCGAAACAACCGGGCGCCAGAAAAAAGAAGTTGACCGGGAGGATGTGGTGGAAAAACTGATCAACCTTGGGGTCGGGTATTTAAATCAAGGAGATTATTCCCGCGCAAAGGTGAACCTGCGGAAAGCGCTGGATATCGATTCACGCTCAATATTGGCCCATACAATGTTTGGTGTTCTTTTCGAAAGGGAAGGGGAAGACCAGCTGGCAGAAGAACACTTCAGGAAGGCGATCCGCTTTGATCCAGATTTCTCACTGGCACGGAATAATTATGGTGGGTTTCTGTTTGCCCAGGGCCGATTCGAAGAGGCAGTCGAGCAGTTGCTTGCAGCCACGGATGACCGGTTTTATCTGAAACGCCCCCACGCATTCGAAAACCTGGGTGTTTCATACCTGAGCCTTGGAGAGACAGTCAAAGCAGAGGAGGCCTTCGTTCGTGCTGTAGAATTGAATTTCTCGCAAAGCAGGGCGCTATTGGAACTTGCCAACATTCGCTTCGACCAGCAAAACTTTGTCGAATCGAGGAGCTTGTACCGAAGGCATAGGTCCGTTTCAGGGCAGTCTGCACGCAGCCTGTGGCTGTGTGTTCGGCTTGCCAGGGTGTTTGATGATAAGGATCAGGGGGCGAGTTGTAGTCTATTACTTAAAAACATTTTCCCTGCATCAGATGAATACAAGCAGTATAAAAAATCACTATAAGTTAGGAGGTGCTCCGAGCTAATGGCTGAACCCAATCTTGAAAATATAGAGCAGCATATGCCCAGTGCGTCTGAAATGCTGGTTGTGGCAAGGGAGCAGTCGGGCTTGAGTCAGAAAGAAGTCGCCGATCAACTGTACATGACAGTAGCGTTTATCAGGTACATCGACGAGGGGGCTTTCGACAAGATTCAGAAGCCTGCTTTTATCAAAGGTTACCTGCGATCTTATGCGAGACTAGTACGAGCCAATGGTGATGAAGTTGTCAGCAGATATGATAGCGTGCTTCAGGCCGCGGTACAGAATGTTAAAATAAGGGATGTGACTGAAGAGACAGTAGGTAGTGCCAACTTTACCGGTCCGGTACTGCAAACAGGATTGATCGGGCTGCTCGGAGTCGCCGTGGTTGTTGGAATAGTCTGGTGGATCGCACCAAACAGTGAGGATGAAGACGTTGTGGTAAGCCAACCGGAGTCGAATCCGGTTGTAGATGATAGTGGTTCTTCAGAACAGGTTGATTTTGAGTTTGTTTTTCAGGATAAGGAAATAACAGGGCCCGACGGTAATGAAGATGAAGCGATTGAGAACGCCTCAGAGGAAGCGTTTTCCGGGATCACGGAGGCCAATGCCTACGATCAGGCGCCGGTGGACGATACCAGCGATTCCGATCCAGCGGTAGATTCGGCATTATCTGCAACAAAGGTTAGCATTGAACGAAATAGTGATGGCGGGATCAACTACATTACCCTGGATGCTGGAGGGTTCGATGAGATTGAGATTACGTTTTCAGGCGAATGCTGGCTGGAAATTGAAGATGGTGATGGTGTGTCGATATATGCCGACTTGAACAAATCCGGCGATGTGCTCAGGGTTTATGGCGCTGCGCCTTTTAGTATGTTGCTTGGACGCGCCGCCGCCGTGGCAATGTTGTTCAATGGTGAAGAGGTTGATTTAGCAGAGTATACCAGCAGTGACCAGACAGCGAAGGTGAGACTGGGTAGATGAGGCAGGATTCAAATATCAAACGCAGGAAAACCCGGCAAATAATGGTCGGGGATGTGCCTGTTGGCGGCGATGCACCCATCGCGGTGCAAAGTATGACCAATACCGAAACGTGTGATGTCGCGGCCACAGTTGCCCAGATCAGGAGATTGGAAAATGTCGGTGCGGATATTGTCAGGGTGTCGGTACCAAGCATGGATGCGGCAGAGGCGTTTGGAAAAATTCGCAAGCAGGTTCAGGTGCCACTGGTATCGGACATCCACTTTGATTATAAGATTGCACTACGTGTGGCAGAACTGGGAGTGGACTGCCTCAGGATAAATCCCGGCAATATCGGCAACAAGGATCGAGTCAAAGCCGTCGTCAGTGCCTGCAAAGACAAGGGTATTCCTATTCGCATTGGCGTCAATGCAGGTTCTCTTGGCAAAGATCTGCTTAGAAAGTACAAAGAACCCAATTCAACGGCCATGGTTGAGTCCGCCATGCGAAATATTGACATGCTGGACCGGTTAGATTTTCACGACTACAAACTGAGTCTCAAATCTTCAGATGTCTTTATGGCGATTGAAGCGTATCGAACAATATCACCTCAAATTGATCAACCATTACACCTGGGTATCACCGAAGCTGGAGGACTCAGGTCAGGTACTGTAAAAAGCGCTGCCGGTCTCGGTCTTTTGTTGATGGAGGGCATTGGCGACACAATACGCATTTCTCTCGCGGCGGACCCAGTGGAAGAAATCAAGGTCGGTTTCGATTTGTTAAAAAGCTTGCACCTCAGAAGCAAGGGGATAAACA
>JAPUGI010000158.1 GCA_027292925.1 Gammaproteobacteria bacterium | reverse complement strand
CCAGGTAAGCTGACGGACTGTTCCTGCCAGGATGCGATGGACGGAGAGCTATTTCTGGTGGAGGGGGATTCTGCCGGTGGATCTGCGAAGCAGGCTCGCGACAGGCAAACCCAGGCAATCATGCCGCTGCGGGGAAAGATACTGAATACCTGGGAGGTTGATTCAACTGAAATTCTTGCGTCCCAGGAAGTTCATGATATTTCAGTCGCACTCGTTATCGATCCAGGATCCAGCGATTTATCAGGTTTCCTTTATGGCAAGATTTGCATACTGGCCGATGCTGATTCAGATGGCCTTCACATATCGAGCTTGCTCATTGCACTGTTTGTCAAACATTTTCCTGCCCTGGTTGAAAATGGCCATATATTTGTAGCCATGCCTCCCTTGTACAGGATTGATGTGGGTAAGGAAGTATTTTATGCACTGGATGAATCCGAGCGACAAGGCATCCTCGATGTTATAGCGGCGGAAAAAAAGAAAGGTAAGGTGTCAATCCAACGCTTCAAGGGTCTCGGCGAAATGAATCCAATGCAACTTCGTGAAACAGCCATGGCTGAAGATACCCGGCGATTGGTGCAACTAAAGATGGGTAAAACCAAGGACGTTCACGAATTGCTGGATATGCTGTTATCGAAAAAGCGCGCCGCCGACAGAAAAACCTGGCTCGAAAAAAAGGGCGACCTTGCAGAACTGGTTTAGTGATCATTAACAAATAATCTATGGATTCTCTATGAGCCAATCATTTGATTCTGGCGTTTCAGAAATCATTTCACTGAAACAATATACAGAGAGCGCTTACCTCAACTACGCAATGTATGTCATCAATGACCGGGCACTGCCGCACATTGGAGATGGCTTGAAACCTGTGCAGAGGCGTATTATTTACGCCATGTCGGAGCTGAGGTTAAGTGTCGATGCCAAGTTCGCCAAGTCAGCGCGAACCATTGGTGATGTTCTTGGCAAATTCCATCCTCACGGGGATGCCGCCTGTTACGAAGCGATGGTACTGATGGCACAATCGTTCAGCTATCGTTATCCGCTTATCGACGGTCAGGGAAACTGGGGTTCGTCTGATGATCCAAAATCATATGCCGCCATGCGCTATACGGAATCCCGCTTAACCAAATATGCCGAGGTGTTGCTAGGAGAACTCGGCCAGGGCACAGTGGAATGGTCCCCTAATTTTGACGGTACACTCGAAGAACCAGTTAATCTGCCTGCGAGGTTACCTAACATTTTGTTAAACGGTAGCACAGGCATCGCGGTCGGGATGGCAACGGATATCCTACCGCATAACCTGAAGGAAGTGGCCAGTGCCTGTATCAGGTTGCTGGATAAACCGAAGTCCACGCTAAAAGATATCTGTGAACATATCAAGGGACCAGACTTTCCTACGGGAGCTGAAATCATTTCCAGTAGGGAGGACATCCTGCAGATCTATGAAACAGGTCGCGGCGGAATACGGGCAAGGGCAGTCTACCAGCAGGAATCAGGCGAAATTGTTCTTACCGCTTTACCTTACCAGGTATCCGGGACCAGGATTCTGGAGCAGATAGCCTCTCAGATGCAGGCGAAGAAGCTACCGATGGTGGTTGACCTGCGGGATGAATCAGATCATGAGAATCCAACCCGTATTGTTATTGTTCCCAGATCCAACCGGGTCAATATTGAGGAATTGATGGGACACCTGTTTGCAACAACGGATCTGGAACGAACATACCGTGCCAATTTCAATGTCATTGGCTTAGATGGTCGACCCCGCGTCAAACCGTTAGTTGAGATGCTCAGAGAATGGTTGAAATTTCGATCTGACACTGTTCTGCGAAAATTAAAATTCAGGTTAGACAAAATACTCGATCGCCTCCATATTCTTGAAGGCCTGATGGTTGCCTACATGAATATTGATGAAGTCATCAAAATTGTTCGCACCAAAGACAATCCTAAACAGGCCCTGATTAAGAAGTACAAACTATCTGACCGTCAGGCGGACGCGATCCTGGATCTGCGATTGCGACAATTGGCGAAACTTGAAGAAGTGAAAATCCGTGCAGAGCAGGATGGGCTGAATACGGAAAGGGTTGCTATTGAAAAAACCATCAATTCTAAAACAAGACTGAAAACGCTAATCAAGAAAGGACTAGCGGAAGATGCAGAGACCTATGGTGATGAAAGACTCTCAACCATCGCCGAAAGACCGGAGGCTCAGGCTTTCAAAGAGAAAGACCTCATTTCCACGGAACCCGTTACTATCGTGTTGTCCGAAAAGGGGTGGGTTCGTGCAGCGAAAGGCCACGAAATTGACCCTAAAGAGTTAAGTTACAGGTCAGGTGACAAATGTCTGCAGTCCATGCCTGGCAAATCAAACCAGGATGCGGTATTCCTTGATTCAACCGGTCGGGCCTACACTATTGCGGCACATACCCTGCCATCTGCACGTGGGCAAGGAGAACCCCTCACAGGACGAGTCAATCCCCCGTCAAGCGCCTTTTTTACCGGCCTTCTCATTGGCGACAAAGAGCAAAAATTTGTCGTCGCAAGTGACGCCGGGTATGGATTTATTGCTCGTGTCGAAGACATGTTGACTAAAAACAAAGCAGGCAAGTCGCTGATCACCGTTCCAAAAGGGGGCGTCGTGATACAGCCTGCTGTCGTCAGAGATAGCGAGCATGAGTTTGTTGCAGCGTTTAGCAACGAGGGCAGGCTGCTAATTTTTCCTGTGAGAGATTTACCGCAAATGGCCAGGGGTAAGGGAAACAAGATCATGAATATACCCAGGGCTCGAGTTGTTGACCGCCTTGAAATGATGACCTATATCCTTGTATTTTCCGAGGTAGACACGCTTGTAGTTCACTCTGGCAAGCGACATATTGCACTGAACATCGATGAACTCGAACATTATCGAGGCGAGCGAGCAAGACGCGGACTAAAGCTTCCGAGAGGCTTCCAGAAAGTTGATGACGTCAATCTGATCCGCGGCGACTGACGCCTGTGTCATCCTGAGCGCCAGTCCTGCATGTCCTGAGCCACAGGCGAAGGAACTCGAGGGAACGCGAAGACTCAGAGATTCCCTTCAATTTGTCTTGCCTGCTGTTGTACCAGCGAATCCTGACTGTCCACTACATAAACACCGCCGTCCGCAGTGAGGGAACTGTGAAATTGGTGCAGCACAATTTTCCCGGGAATTGGTTCAACTGAGTCGTCGTGAATTTCCTTATTCACCTGCTGGCTAACTACGAGGTTCTGGTCGCTGACCGACGCGAGATAGCTTGCTTGTTTGCGTAACATGGGTAATTCGTCAACAGATCCTGAGTCAATACCCGCTTTGAAATGTAGCTTCCGGGTTTGAAGCATCGTAATTTCCTTGATTAACAAACCGCAGCAAAGGCTCCGGGACAATTGCTCATCAGTATCAAATGTTATCAGCCATTCTTCATCACTGGCTGTTTCGAGTTGGCCGCCATAGAGCAAACATGCCTTATTGATTCCATCGAGCGGTACCAGCCGGGCAGGTTTGATTTTCAAAACAAGCAAAGTGCAGCGGTCCGTTGGCGGCTCAAGGTGATGAGACGTTTCCTCATCGACCAATTTAGCGGTGTGATACTTAACGGTGCTTGTAACCCAAAGGAAAGTAAAGTCACCATAAAACCAGATGAAGCACATCGTAAGTAGCGCAATGAGACTATGGATAAAAAGCAAAGTGAACAGAATTTGTTGCTTTCTCTGTTGAAGTAAACCGGAATCGAGTTCTATAAGTACGTATCCCAGGTTTGCGTCCTGGAAATTGATATCTCTGGTAAAAGATCGATGGGAGTTTGTATGTTTACCAGATTGTGCCAGTAACTGGCTATCAGGATTATATACAGCTGCAAAATCAAAATTGTGTCTGGCCAGCAGTTTGTCCAGGGCGACATTAAGGGACAGCACGTCGTTTGAAACGAGATAGTAGATAGATGTGCTAGCGAGTTGATCGGCGATTGCCTGGCCAAACTGCCCGGCCTGTTCTTCAAGTTGGTTGCGAGAGAAGGTGGAGATCAACCAGGTGGATGCGATTGCGCTTAGCACCAGTGGTGTTAGAACCGCTAGTATAATCCGCAACCTTATTGTCCTGGAATTCATGTCTGGAACTGACAACCTGATCGGCATTTTGCGAAAAAGTCATTATAGCTGATTGAAATTGGGGTCAGAGCAAGAAACATTAAGCTCCTGTACTAGCCGAATTTTGTGTCTAGGAATTTCTATTCTGAGCCCAATTTTCAATGAACCAAGAAAAGGGTGATAAACCCGCCTATTTGCCTCACAATCCTCCACCTTACTAAATGTACAGATAGAAACTTCCATGCCTGAACTGGTCCTAATCAACATCACAGGCGAAGATAAACCCGGACTAACGGCGGCTATTACCGCATTGCTGGGTGAGTTTGATGTGGACATTCTGGATGTAGGGCAGGCGGTAATTCATAATTTCCTGACGCTGGGCATTCTGTCTAACGTACCAGGAGAGTCAGAATCTTTATACAAGGAAATTCTTTTCCATGCACATGAACTGGGAGTGACGGTTAACTTCTCACCGGTAGATACAGCCAGCTATGATGAATGGGTGAGTTTGCAGGGCCGTTCACGATTTATTCTGACATTACTTGCCAGAAAAATCCGTGCATCACATCTGGCCAAGGTGTCACGAGTCATTGCGGATAATGATCTCAATATTGATAACATTACGAGGTTGTCCGGTCGCGTCGCACTTGGAACCAAGAGCGACAATTCGAAGGCGTGTATAGAGTTTTCCCTGAGAGGAGAACCCGGTGCTAACTTCCGCAGGGAGTTAATGACCATTGGCACCGAAATGGACATTGACATTGCTCTCCAGGAAGACAGCATTTTTCGCAGGCATCGGCGCCTGGTTGCTTTCGATATGGATTCAACACTGATAGATACCGAGGTTATCAACGAGCTTGCAGAACATGCCGGAGTAGGCGAACAGGTTAAAAAAGTCACTGAACGCGCCATGAGTGGCGAGCTGGATTTCGCATCCAGCCTTAAGGAAAGAGTCAGTTTACTTGCTGGACTTGATGAATCATTCCTAAAAAAGGCAGCGGATGAGTTAACGTTGATGGAAGGTGCGGAACATCTGTTCTCAACCTTAAATATACTGGGTTACAAGACGGCCATTCTGTCTGGAGGATTTAGCTATTTTGGAGAGGTGTTGCAGGAGAAACTGGGCATTGATTATGTATTTGCCAATGAATTGGTAATATCCAAAGGTAAATTAACCGGGAAAGTAAAAGAACCTGTAGTTGACGCCGAAAGTAAAGCACGACTACTTGAACGACTGGCGATAAAAGAAAATATTTCACTTGAGCAGACCATTGCAGTTGGTGATGGTGCTAACGATCTTGCCATGTTGGGTATCGCCGGACTTGGTATTGCGTTCCACGCCAAGCCGCTGGTCAAGGAGAGTGCGGAACATTCCATCTCCACTCTTGGACTGGACAGCATTTTGTACTTGATGGGTATAAGGGACCGTGAAAAGTAAAACTGTATCGCTCATTCTTACAGTGAGCTGATCAGAGTTTCCCTAGAGATCCTCGTCGGAAAAATCATAATCCAGGTTATCCAGGGGAGGAGAGATGTAATGGCCCTGGATAAAGTTAACTCCCGCTTCCCATAGTGTCGGCAAAATACCCGGAGATTCCACCCCTGATATTACTGTTAAAACCCCGGAGGTTTGCAATGAACTCACCATTTCCACCAGTTCCTGTTGTTTTTCCTCGCTCTCTTCAAGTTCTTCCACGAATGAATCATCTAGTTTAACGAAATCCGGCATCAGGGTTTTGAGCAGGTTAAGCGGATTCAACGAGCATCCGAAGTGATTAACCGAGGTCTTGCAATGTAACTCCGCGAGATTCTTGGTGAATAGGGTTGCCTGCTTGATATAGGAGGTCGCATCGTTCTCGTGTATCTGGAATACGATAGCGTCACTGGCTAATTTTGCAGCTTTGAGGGCCACTCCCATCCATGGCAGGAACGAGTCATCGACGATAGACTTATGGGTGATGTTTATGAACAGCCTGGCTTTACCACCGCCTTCCCGTTGTTCAGAAAGCAACTTGATGGATTGCAAAATAGTCCATCGATCAATTTTTTCAAGCAATCCTGCGTCTTCAGCGGGTCCTAGAAATTGCCCGGGATAGAGTTCGTTTTCATCTTCATCCAACAACCGCAGCAGCACTTCAAAATGTTCGTCGCCTTCGCCATGCAAGCTGATAATTGGCTGGAAGGCCAGCTTCAGTAAATTGTTTTCAATAGCCTCACGAAGCATATCCTTGATATGTTCGGTAGTTAGCGCCTTACCGTCTTCGCCGACGGTGACCTGTTGGGGCTGATAGAAATTGACGGCGTTGCCGTCTTCAATCGAGTCTGCGGCCTGATGGGCTCGGGATATTACTTCCTCGAGGGAAGGGACGCTCTCTGAGATCAGAGATAAACCAATACGTACGGTGAGTTGATAGGATTTACCGGAAACCTGCGATAAATGCCCTTCAACCTTTGCGCGGATTGTTTCTGCCAATTCCGAGGCTTTTTCCTTGTCGCCACCTTTAAACAGCAAACTGAACACATCATCACCGAAGCGAGCCATCAAATGCTGATCATCCACAATTCCCCTAATCAGCGAGGCAATTTGACCCAGGAAAAGATCAGAGTTGGATATTCCGGCCTCGGTACGTATACGCGCAAAATGATCGAGAGAAATATAGAACAGAATCCAGGATTGGTCGCCATTACTGGCCTGGTTAACGGCTGATTCAAGCTGATCATAGAAATACTGACGATTGAATAACCCGGTTAAAAGGTCCTGGCTTGAGATTTCCTTGATGCGCTCTTCGAGCATACTTTCAACCTGGGTTGTAAAGACTGCCTGGGTACAGTGCTCACCATCGAAGGTTGCCGGGGACAGGGACAAGGTACAGACAATGGTCGAGCCGTCACTGTTGATACAACTAAATTCTTCTGTTTCAACATTCTCATTCGCAAAAGACACGAGGAAAGTCTTAAACTTTTTCTGGTCCTGCTCTGCAATGAGGTCGATGATCGGAATACCCGCAAATTCATCCGAGTCCTCGTAACCGAACAGTTCAGCGTATGCCGAGTTTGTATAGATGTGCATTCCATCGTGGACGTACGCGATGGCGGCGCTGGAATTGTTCAGTAACAATTGATTGCGACGATCGGCTTCTCGAAGATCCAATTCTGCCCTGCGTTTCTGGCGCCTGACGTCGAGATTTCGAAGCTCTCGTTCGATTATCAACAGCAACCTCTCATCGTCATCGTCGAGGGCAACATCGACTGCGCCCATTTTTATACCCTCTGTAATTGATTCGGGATCACGATTGTCTGCAATGAGAATGACAGGAATATCTTTCTCAAGGGAGTTGACCTGCTTGATGGCATTTTCAGCAGTCAAATCGTTTGCTTCACTGACCGCGAGAAGTAAATCCCATGAATGTTCCTGGAGCTTTGAAGTCAAGTCTGCCTCGGACTCGATCTGATGGGCACGAGTTGCCCGTCCAGCTGTTCTAAGCAAGACAATAAGCTCTTCTGCCCTGTTCTGGGATTCCTCCAGAATCAGGAGCCTCACAGGTCCTGATTTGCTCAATGATCAATCCGAAATTTGAGCTCCGTACTATAGCAGATATCACTTTTTGAATGGGTTATTCAGAATCCATCCAATGGCGTTATCATTAACATTATCAAGCGCAGCAGAGAATTTTTGATGGCGACCTATTCAACTAGCGAGCTCAAATCCGGTTTAAAAGTATTGCTGGAAGGTGACCCCTGCAACATTGTGGAAAACGAATTTGTAAAACCAGGAAAAGGGCAAGCATTCAATCGCGTGAGGTTGAAAAACCTTAAGACCGGTCGTGTCTGGGAAAGAACGTTCAAGTCGGGGGAGTCCATTGAAGCAGCTGATGTCATGGAGTATGAAATGGAGTATCTCTATGGGGATGGTGAATACTGGTATTTTATGAAAACTGATGGCAGCTATGAACAACTTGGGGCGGACAGGGCCGCGGTTGAAGATTGTGTGCAATGGTTAAAAGAGACAGATCGCTGTACCGTAACCTTGTGGAATGACATGCCGATTTCCGTAGCCGCGCAGAATTTTGTGGAACTGGAAGTAACTGAAACTGACCCCGGACTCAAAGGGGACACTGCAAGCGGTGGTTCAAAACCCGCGACCTTAAGCACTGGTGCCGTTGTCAAAGTGCCATTGTTTATCAACGTTGGTGAAGTCGTTAGGGTCGA
>JAPUGI010000157.1 GCA_027292925.1 Gammaproteobacteria bacterium | reverse complement strand
TGTCGGATGGAGTGAAATACTAAAAAACCTGGTGCAATTCAGGTTGCCGGTGCTTGGTGCCTCAAATGAATGGCATGCTCTCGAAAAGCTGAGCGACCTGGGAGTCGATACCATGAACCCTGTTGCCTACGTCAGCGAAGGGCGGAATCCGGCAAAAATGCGTTCATGCATCGTTACTCGTGAACTTGAAAATACCATGAGCCTTGAAGATTTTTGCGTCAGGGGAATGTCCATCACGTTGAAACGTAAGCTGATAACAAAGCTAGCCACTGTTTCCAAAATGTTGCATGACAATGGGATCAATCATAGAGACTACTATATTTGTCACTTCCTGTTGGACATAGAATCGAGTCAAAAGAAGGCGCCGGTCGTGTATCTTATTGACCTCCATCGCGCACAGATCAGGAGCCGTACGCCATTTCGCTGGAAAGTGAAGGATATTGGTGCGCTCTTTTTCTCCACCTTTGACCTTGAACTAACAAAACGCGATCTATTGCGCTTTATGAAGATCTATTCCGGGCGACCTTTGCGTGAAATTTTGCAGCAGGACAGGGGTTTCTGGCGTGCAGTGCTAAAGCGAGCAATGCGATTGTATCTCCAAGACAAAACTGAATTGCCAGATTGGATCTTTCATCTGCAGGTTCGAGAAGCCCAGTCCCATGGGAAGTAAAGTGCAGTGGCAGCTTTGTGATGTGTCAGAAGCCGAGTCACGAGCCTTCTCCTCATTTTCAAGCACGTGGGACAATGCAGGAGTAAAGCTTGACGGCAACCGGATGAGCAGTCTGGTGACGGTTAATGTCGGACCCCAAAAGTACTACGTCAAAAAGTATGAAAAGCGTGGCAGGTTCTTAAGGCGGCTCATAGGGCGCAGTCGAGTGCGAGCAGAGTGGGAGAATGTGCAACTACTAGGTCAAATGGGCATACCGACGGTGAGATTGGTAGCCTATGGGGAAGAAACGCGTTTTGTCGGCGCGAGAAGGGGAATGCTCGTAACCGAGGAAATTGTCGGCGCTACTGACCTGGCCAGCCTCGTGGAACAGGAAGACGCATGCTTTAAGCGCAGAAGTTGGGTAAATCATGTTATTGATCAGCTATCGGAGTACGTTCGAGCCATGCACGGACACGGATTTGTACACAATGATTTAAAGTGGCGCAACATCCTGGCGGATTATGGTGATGATGCCGAAGTCTATATAATTGATTGCCCAGCAGGTCGGCGACTGGGAGGGTTCCTGTTGACTCCTTTACTAAAGAGAGGGGTGATCAAAGATCTGGCTTGCCTGGATAAGATTGCTCGGCATGTGCTTTCCCGAACTCAACGGTTGAGGTTCTATTTGCGCTATGTAGGTCTTAACAGGCTGGATTTCGCACATAAGAAGAAGGTTAGGAAAATCCTGTCTTTCTTTGAAGGCCGACAGTAATTTAAGAACCGTAGTGAAAGAGTGATGCAGGAGAATCAGGGACAATCATGAACACGCTTGACGCCAGTGGCCTCATCAATGCTAGACGCGATGTTCGAACGCCTTTCCGCCTTCTCGTCCACAAGCCTGGTGCGGGTCAGGTAGAACTATCCTTTTTATCAGTACTTAGACTGTTACCTGCAAAAAGAATCGTCGCCCTGGCAGTACATGAAGGACAACAGGTTTTGGTCAAAACGTTCCTCGGCAGAACTGCAGGTAAGTATGCTTTTCGTGAACGAACAGGCGTGCTCGCTATCGCCCAGGCAGGCGTCAGTACACCGGAATTGTTATGGGAAGGTGAAATTGAAAATGGTCGTTTGCTGGTTTTCCGTTATCTGCCCAATGCTGTCAGTTTTGCGCAGCAGTGGAGCTTATCCCATGATTCTCGAGCACGGGTCGACATCCTTACCGGGGTAATGAAGATCCTGGCAAAACTACACGATCATGGTGTCATTCAAAATGATATTCACCTGGCTAACTTTCTTCTCAGTGAAGGGAAAATCAACACAATTGATGGAGGTGCGGTTGAGCGTAAAGCAGAGGACCCGCTTCCGGAACGATCCAGTTTGAAGAACCTGGCCTTGTTCTTTGCGCAATTTTATCCGAAGTTTGATGCATTAATAGACGATGTCTTCAGCCGGTACGAGGAATATAGAGGTTGGCAGATTGATGAAATTCGGTTGCGGCAATTTCGAAGTGAAGTATTGCGATGCAGAGAAACTCGAAAACGTAATTACATTGGTAAGACATTTCGCGATTGCACCCGGTTTTTATGCCGCTCGAAGTTCACCAGGTTTGAAGTGTGCGAGAGGGAAGCCTATTGCGATGAACTGGCAGAACTCATGGAGGATCCCGACAAGTTTATCGAGGCGGGCTCTATTTTAAAGAACGGCAATTCTTCAACGGTAGCGGTTGTGCGACTTATCGATCGCTCCCTGGTGATAAAAAGATACAACATTAAGAATCCCTGGCACGGGCTACGACGGGCGTTCCGCAAAAGTCGCGCCTGGCAATCCTGGAGCAATGCTCATCGTATGGAATTTCTTGGTATTCCAGCGATGAAACCAGTCGCTATGATTGAAAACCGGGTGGGACCAATAAGAGCAACGGCCTACCTGATTACAGAATTTATCGAAGGCCCTAATGCGTTGAAAAGTTTGAGTACAGACCCAAATGGCGAATTGGAAGCCATTACCAGCATTCTCCAGGAGTTGTCGGATGTGCAGATTTCCCATGGAGATCTGAAGGCGACCAATATTGTCATGACTGACGATGGACCGGTAATGGTTGACCTGGATGGTATGAAAGAACATACAAACCGGCAGAGTTTTGAGCAGGCGTTTAGCCGTGACCTCGAGAGATTCATGGAGAACTGGCATGACAATCCCCGCCTTAAGTCCAGATTTTCTGGTTTACTCCGTGATTTATCCTCCCAGTATGGCGTGAGTCTTTAACGCTAGCGAGGGAGATAGCGCCGCAACTGTTTCAGCTCCTCATGGCGAGTATCTGGCAGCCAAGGGAAACAGCACGCTTTCCGTCGGCACTGATTCGATTGAAGGAGGTTTGGTGAGGCAGGACGGCATCGCCCCTGGAGAAAGTCTGGCGCAGCTTGATATTGTCAGTATCAACAGCTTCCCCATCCCGGAGTGTCGGTCGGTAGCGAGAATAGCGGAGCGTGTTAGTGACATAGCGCTGTAACCGATTGGGTGCATTACTGTCCACCAAAGATACATTTAACACCCCTCCTTCCCTGGTCACCGTAAAGTCAACATCGACGAAGTACCGTTCAAGATCATCAGTATCGTCTGTATGCGCAAGTTCCAGGGCTCTTGAATGGCACAGGGAAAGTGGCGCTCCAATGACCGACATAGAACGTGCTTTTGGTTGTACTCCAAAAGTGAGAGATCCTTCATTCTGGCGGGGCATGCGGTAAACAGTTTTGTTCATCTGGGATCGCCCCTCGACTGTCTGGTAATAGGCATTGTAGACATCCTCAATCCGACTGACGCCCAGCAATTCGGGTGTACTAAAAAGTTCATGAGTGAGGGGGTTCTCAGCGCCCAACCGGCTCCATGCCTGTCGGTAGTACTGCCCTGCTTTACCTCTTCTTTTTCTGATCATATGCATGTCGGCGAGATGTACCAGTGCATCCAGCTCATCAGCATGATCGGAGTTGGGATCCCTGGTTACGATCTGCAAGGCTTCACCTAATTGATCTTCACTGCAACAGGAACCCTTGAGATATGTCACGGACGAGATTCCTCTCAGGGGTTGCAGTTTTTCAAGCTCATTCAGTTCGTGTTTCTCGATCACAAAAAGGGCTTTTTCATAAGTCTTCAGGGCGCTCGAAAGTTGCCCGGTGCGGCGGAACCAGTCGGCCATCTTGTGCATGGCTGGTAACATGCGGGGATCGTCTTCGCCATAATTTCGCACATTGATGGAATAATAGAACCGTTGTTGTTTGTCAGCATCTTTCGACCTTGTTGTTTTGATATTGATCAAAGTGATCCAGTCAACGAATTCCAGTTGCTTGAGTGTATAGACACCATCGGCTCGATGAGTAATGTGCTGTGCCCTACGAAAAGCATCGGTGGCGAGGTCATAGTTCAAGCTGCTGTAGTACAGTGCACCCAGGTTATTGAGCACCGTCGGTAGTTCCGATCCGTAACTACCTTGGCGCCCTTCGATAAGTTGAATACTCTTTCTGTAGTTTTTCTCGGACTTCCTGTGCCAACCCATGGCTTGCTGCGCATTGGCGAGATTCTGAAGTGCCATTGCATGGTTTATCGACTGCTTATGTTGACTATTCTCAAGCAGTACTACAATTCGTTCCGCGACAGTCACTGCCGCGGGAAAATCCTGCATTTTCCAGGCGTGATCGAAATCGTTCAAAGCACGATTAATCTCGCGGCTTGATGAGCTGTCCGATTCAATCATCGAATCGTTGTCGTGATCCGCCGCAAGCGTGCTGCTGGCCAGGAGCACAAGAAAAACGAAGAGCATCTTCCTTAGTACGATGTCGGGCGAATACATCATCATTCTCCTTCGCTGATGCGAGGTGTAATGTTTGTCAACTGAAATATTAGAAGCTGTAGACTTGACTGTCCCGACGATGTGATGGATGAGTTGAGTTAACCGACGAAGCGTTCAGCCGCTTTCCAGGGAGTGTGGAAATCCATTTTTTGTCGCTGGTATTGCAGGAAGCCTCGGCCGGAAATTCAATATTTCTCGGGATTTTGGAATCTATGAATCTCTGCATGAAAAGCTCAATCATCTCGTTAGGGAGTTTAAATGGAAAGGAACACGTCATCTTGGCTGGTTGCTAGTTCAGAGCCACGCTACTCCGGGATTTTCTTCCGGGATTGCGTGAGTCCTTAATGCTTGTCAGACAGAGATTTAAGAACATTCAGGGAAGGCAATCAGTTAGAATACGCACCTTTGTAGATTCATAGAGTTGTTCACTTGTCCTTAAAAGTACTTGGCTTGTCGGGTGCGTTGACCCACGACCCTTCTGCAGCAATATATATAGATGGAAAGCTGATTGCAGCGGCCGAGGAAGAACGGTTTATCCGTGATAAGCATGCAAAAAACAAAATGCCTTTTGAGGCAGCAAAATTCTGTTTGCACTATGCAAACCTGAAACCTAAAGATATTGATGTCGTTGCATTTCCTTTCGCGAAAGTCAGCCTTTTCACCAGGGCACGTTGGCACTATGCGATGCGTTACTGGTATGCGCCAGACAGGTCGCTGGATGCGATTTTCAACGGCAATCGACACTATCGCAGAAAT
>JAPUGI010000156.1 GCA_027292925.1 Gammaproteobacteria bacterium | reverse complement strand
ATTCCCGTTTATCGGGAGATGTTTGTGAACGTTGCATGGTGGGATCTAGTGGACGGCATCGTGAATCGACTGGGGGAACTTCTCATGGACTATCCAACGCCCACTTTGAGAAAGATGCAGGCCTGGTCGAAAGTCAGAAACATCTGGCAACGCAGGGCATCGATTCTCTGTCAGTTAAGCCTAAAACAAGACACGAACGAGGCGCTTTTGTTTGGCGCGATCGACGAGAGCCTGGGCGATGACGAATTCTTCATCAGGAAAGGCATCGGCTGGGCGCTGCGTACATATGCCAAAACGAACCCAAAAACTGTCATCAACTATGTCAACAAGAACCGCAAACGCCTCAGCCCTTTGTCGAAGAAAGAGGCACTGCGAATTCTTCTGAAGAACGGTCAGATAAAATCCATCCCATAAGCTGAGGTTCCAGACATGAATTTCACCCATCCAGAACGTATTTTGTGGAGGCAATATGACGATAGTATTTGAGAACGCCAGTGTCTTTGACGGGGTTGGTAGTGAGCTTCTTGAGGGTGTTTCCGTAGCCGTTGAGGACAACCTTATTAAGGAGATCAGTGACACGCCTATTTCAAGTAAAGACGCAGATAGAATCGACTGTAGTGGTAAAACGCTTATGCCTGGCATGATTGATTGCCATGTTCACGTTTACGTCGCTGACCTCGACCTTGGCGCAACTGGTCGCCCGCCTACTTACTATGCTCAGTACGCTGGTAAGTTTCTGAAACATATTCTCAGTTGCGGCTTTACTACAGTCAGGGATATCGCGGGAGGCGATCATGGCCTCGCCATGGCCATTAAAAAAGGCTTTCTCGCTTCACCACGGTATTTTTACGGTGGACTCGCCTTATCACAAACTGGCGGGCATGGAGATCTGCGTCCTTCTTCGGCTGGTACCAATTTCTGTACCTGCGGGGCAGAGGTGAGCTTTCTCGCTATCATTGCAGATGGCGTTGATGAATGCACCAGGGCCGTACGTGAGGAGCTGCGCAAAGGTGCACACCATATCAAGATCATGGGTTCTGGCGGCGTCATGTCGCCTTCAGATCCCATCGATCGTTGCCAGTATTCCGATGCAGAAATCGTAGCTATCGTCGAGGAGTGCACCCGGCACGGGGCTTATGTTGCGGCCCATTGCCACCCTGATGAAGCAGTCAGACGTTGTGTTGAACTGGGGGTGCGAACCATTGAACACGCCACACTGATCACCGAATCAACTGCCAAACTGGTAGTAGACAAGAATGCGTTCACTGTCCCCACATTTGCCGTTATGGGAGCGCTGCGGGATTCAGGCAAAGAAATGGGGGTACCAAAAAAGAACCTGGACAAACTGATGGAAGTTTACGACTACGCCTTCGAAGGATTACAAATTATGCACCGTGCAGGTATCAAAATGGGGTTTGGCACCGATCTTCTGGCAGAGCAGCATGTTCTCCAGGGCAGTGAGTTCACCCTGCGTGCAGAAGTACTTCCGAATGCCGAAATACTCAAGTCAGCGACTTCCATCAATGCGGAAATACTAGGTATGGAAAATAGACTGGGGCAGGTCAAGGAAGGATTCCTCGCCGATCTACTGTTGGTGCACGGAAACCCTCTTGAAGACATTGGATTGCTGGCATCCAACGGCAAGGACATCGATGTGATCATGCATGACGGTGAGTTTATCAAGCGCCAATAAGGCCGCTACCCAGTAGCAGGTCCCGGATCAATTCCGGGATGACTGGTCGCCTTTGCAAATTGCTTTTCACTCATCGATAATTTACCAAAATCAAGGAATTAGACAGTTATGGCGAAGAAAATCGACTGGTACTACTTTCGCAAGGGATGAACTACCTGTTCTAAAGCATCCAAGTTTTTGGAAGCCCGCAATATAGACATAAAGGAAACCGTGCCCGCCAGCAGGAAATTGCAGGCACAGGATTCAAAAGCCCTGCTACAGTCGGCCAGCAAACTAATTGTGCTTAAGGGTAAGAAAATCAATGAGTTCAAGGCTGGCAAAAGCACCAATCAAGAAGCCATCGCCTCCATGTTGGGTCCAACGGGAAACATGCGCGCACCCACAATCAGGGTTGGTAAAACGCTAATTGTTGGTTTTAACGAAGAGGTGTTTGCAAAACAGTTTGGCGCTTAAACAATTCAGACACCAAGCTCTTTTCTTACATCAACGATCTGATCTTCTTGCAGTCCCGAGGCGAAAAATAACAATCGCTCCATCACATCTGTGGTTTCAAAGAATTCGAGGGTACATGCCAGGTGGATAAAACCCGATGGATTGAACATGCCATCTTCAAAATAGACAAGTGGTATCCGCCAGTCATCTTTCGCAATCATTTCATGACAACAGCGACATTTCGCCCGACCGCTCGGCGCACGCTGTAACCCATTAATTCTAGGCAGGCGGCGATGTTCCAACCCGGCTGCAATAATGGATTCCAGACTTTCGAGATTTTCAACTCCATCTGCCTCAAAGAGGACTTCCTGTAATGATTTCGGGCGCTTATAAGCAGCGCATGGAATGTGAAACCATAGTGTCATCTCACTGTCATCAGCAAACGGATTTGGCAGCCGTTCCCCGAACCTCAGTTCGTCCTTGGCGATGACCTGCCCACATCCCCGACACTTGGCGCGACCACTGGCAGCGGGTTCAATCGTGTGCGGCATAGTTCACACTCCTCTTCCTGGAGAGCCACTGAGGACTCTAAACTCGCTCTAACCTAGTCCGGATTTTCATGTAAAGCAGTGCAGCGATTTTTGTATCGATATTTTAAGCGTGATATGTTTTTGTAGTTGCGATTAATCTGATCGTTCATGCGGGCAAGAACCGCACGCCACTCATCCAGGAACAATTCTTCAGCAAGCTCATCACCATATTCGTCTCGTGCCAGGTGCTTTGCCTTTTTGATCAGCGAATCCATCTTTTCACGCTCCGCCATGGCCTGCCAATCTCGCCCACTGCGCTGGAAGGAACCTACCATCATGCGATGGTATACGGCACATACGGTGTAATCGCTCGTTGTTGGAGATGGCGACTCAGCCAAACTGCTCGTACCTGCCAGCAACAGGAAAATGAATGCTATACGCAACTACATTGCTCCATATCAACTGTCGTGCAAGACTAGCATTTATCATATCCGAGGGGGATACCGATGCACATGGAGGTAAGCGGTATCATCGTGCCCAGTCTGCAAGGATGAATCCGAACCTGCGAAATGGACACTGATCAACTGGCCGATGAACCGGCCAAGCCATCGTCGCCATATTGATCTGCAGGGCCAGAACCATCCGGCCCGAGTCGTCCGCCCTCGCCGAAATGTCCCTTGCCTGGCACGTGATTAACCTCCACTCGAATGCCGTCGGGGTCCTCAAATAAAATGGAATAGTATCCAGGGGCAAATTCGGAGCCATCCTCCGGCCCATGAATGATGTTCGTATCAAGTTCGCGGCTGACGAAATCAAAAATGCTATCCACATCATCTTTCGATCGCGCGCGAAAACAAAAGTGATGCAGGCCTGCACGGTCCTGATCAAATATTTCATGCCTTCTATCTTCAGGTGCCCCTCTAATGAGAATACCCGTGCGGCTGCCAATGCAATAAAGGACATTGTCATTTTTGATCAGGGTTTTCATATCGAGGAAATGGCATAACTTTTCCCAATAGGGCAGGCATTGATCGGGGTTACTTACCGTTAATTGAATATGTGCAATCCCGTTAACTTCGACAGTCATTCTTTCTTCCCGATAAGTTTTTCCAACCGCGGTTTTTCAAATATCACTTCTCCACCGACAACAGTCATCAACACGGCAGTTTGAAGCAGTTCGGCATCAGGGACCTTCATGATGTCTCGATCGAGCACCGTGAAATCAGCCCATTTGCCAACTTCAAGAGAGCCTTTCTGGTCCTCTTCAAAAGCACCGTATGCGGCTGCCAACGTGTAGGATATGAGCGCCTCTTCGCGGCTAAGTTTCTGCTCCGGCTCAAACCCGCCTTCGGGTTCGCCTTTTAGTGTTTGCCTCGTCACCAGGGAGTAAAATGACGCAATGGGGTTGACAGGTTCGACCGGCGCATCCGTTCCATTCATCATTATTGCGCCACTGTCTACCAGCTTACGCCATACGTACGCCCCTTCTTTAATCCGTTCTATGCCGAGGCGATCTATTGCCCATAGGCGATCGGAACTCATATGGATACCCTGAACGGAGGCAATGACGCCAAGCCGGGCGAATCTTGGAATATCAGATTCTGCAATATGCTGTGCATGTTCGATGCGAAACCTGACACCCCTGTCCTTGCCATCAAACAATCGATCAAAGATGTTCAGCACTTCCCTATTTGCCCTGTCGCCGATGGCGTGAATACCAATCTGGAACCCATGTTGATACGCCTGGTGACTGATATCACTCATTGCTTCGATTGACATCGTCGGCAGGCCAACATGACCTGGCCTGTCGAGATAAGGTTCAAGCAACCAGGCGCCACGTGAACCCAGTGCACCATCGGCAACAAGTTTTATCGCCCGAATGGTAAGCCTGCCATCTCCGAGATCTATTTCTGGACCCTTCTTGAACCAACTGGACAAGAAATGCGGATTGCTCGTACCAAAACTGGAGAGTAAGTGTGGATAGTCCCGGCCGGATAACATGACCCACAATCTGCTGGTGAGCTTCTTCTCATGAAGAAACTGTTTGTACAACTCAACATCAGCCCTCAAGCTACCGGCATCCTGAAAGCTTGTGACCCCATTTTCTGCTAATTCCTGCATGGCCAGAGTCAGCGCCCTTTCTCTTTGCGCTTGCGAAGGCGGTGGTACATGTTTTCTTACCAGGGACTGGGCTATTTCATTTAGCACACCAGTGGCTTCACCTTTATCATCGCGAATAATCTCACCATCCCCGGAAAACTCTGTCTCTTTTGTTATCCCGGCAATCTCCATCGCCTTAGCGTTGACGAAACCAGCATGCCCGCTAGCGTGAACCAGGTACACAGGATTGTCAGGAGACACCTCGCTCAAACGCGTATGGGTCTGGAACCCTTTTATCATTTCGCCCGGTTGAGGCACCCACTTACTCTGGTGCCAGCCGCGACCGGTTATCCATTCTCCTTTCTCAGCACTATCCACGGCTACCGCGACCTTTTCTACCAGATCTTCATAGTTGGCAACATGCATAAGATCCAGATTCAGTTTTGAAAGCCCCAGCCCCATAATGTGGCCATGACCTTCAATAAATCCAGGAATCATGGTGCGACCATGTAAATCAATAACCTCAGTTTCGTTGCTAGCTTGCGCTCTCGCCTGCTCTTCACTGCCTACAAAAGCGATTTTCCCATCAACCACGTACAGCGCATGCGCCTGCGGAAGATCGGGGTTCACTGTGTAAATCGTGGTATTAACATATAGTGAATCCGCCAGACATGGATGAACACAAAGCAGGAACAGCAACGCGGATACTAATTTCATCTCGGAATGACCCCTTATCAATTGTTAGGGCTATTTATAAGAGCAGCTCAAGGCTGTTTACACAAGCAGCTCAAGGCTGTTGCTCACGCCGGACCCATCGACTGGTTTTGCTGACATCCTCGATCGTCTCCTCGGCTTTCTGCCAACCGGTGAAGCCTTCCTCGAGATGGGCGACGTTGGTAAAGCCCATGTCAATCAGTGCTTTGGTGGCAAATACGCTTCGCCCGCCACCGGCGCA
>JAPUGI010000155.1 GCA_027292925.1 Gammaproteobacteria bacterium | reverse complement strand
GAATTTAACGGTTTCAGTTTCACTTTGTTTGTTGAGCGACACCTGTACAAAGGCGGTGACCTGCAATCCAAGTAGACGCTGGTTCAGGCAGGCAGAATATCCGGTGATGACACCGCTGTCCTCGAGATTTTTTGTGCGCCTGAAGCAGGGTGACTCGGAGAGCCCAATTTGCTCGGCAAGTTCTACATTGGTGACACGACCCTTGTCCTGAAGGATGCGAAGAATTTCACGTTCAGCCTTGTCCAACTCTGTTTTGTAAAAGGCCATGGAAGAAAAGCCCCGGATAATCTATAGAATTAGCAAGAATACATCATATTATTAGCAATTATAGCAGTAAAAAGAAGAAGCCTGCCGCTTTTCTGGGAGTAAAATCTCAATTTGCTGGGTGTATCATCCAGTTGAAACCGAGCGTCGAGAGGATAGAAATGCCGGATCAAATTGAAAACCCCATGGGATTGGATGGTTTCGAATTCGTGGAATTTGCGGCCAGGGAAGAAGGTGTACTGGAACCGGTATTTGAGATGCTTGGCTTTAGTCGGATCGCAAAACACAGATCCAAGAATGTTCATCTGTGGAGACAGGGTGGGATCAACCTCATCACCAATTACGAACCTAGCACGCCGGCTTCTTTTTATGCTGACGAACATGGTTCTTCAGCTTGCGCGATGGCTTTTCGAGTCGAGGATGCAGCGCAGGCGTACAAGCGCGCGTTGGAACTCGGTGCGCAACCTGTCGATGTACCTGTAAGCCCTATGGAACTTAAACTACCCGCTATTCGGGGAATCGGTGGCACTCTTTTGTACCTGATAGATCGTCATGATGAAGGCACTACGTTGTATGACATTGATTTCATCTATCTGGAAGGGGTTGAGCGTAATCCAACCGGCTGTAATTTTACCGAAATTGATCATTTGACCCACAATGTCTACCGTGGGCGCATGGACTACTGGGCAGGTTATTATGAGAAGCTTTTCAATTTCCGCGAAGTACGGTTCTTTGATATCAAAGGTGAGTACACGGGTCTTCAATCACGGGCGATGGCGGCACCTGACGGTAAGATTCGTATTCCACTGAATGAGGAAGCTGGCAGTAGCGGTCAGATTGAGGAATTCCTGATGTCCTATAACGGTGAAGGGATTCAACATATTGCGTTTATCTGCGAAGACCTTCCGGCTTGCCTGGATCAACTCAAGGAGCGAGGTTTGCCTTTCATGAAGCCGCCGCCGGATACCTACTACGAGATGCTGGAAGAACGCCTGCCAGGTCATGGCGAACCTTTGGATGCGCTTCAAAGTCGGGGTATTCTGTTAGACGGGTGCACTACGGATGGAGAATCGAGGCTGTTATTGCAGATTTTCTCGGATAACCTCATAGGTCCCATCTTTTTTGAGTTTATTGAGCGCAAGCGAGATGAAGGTTTTGGAGAGGGCAACTTCAAAGCGCTATTCGAATCCATAGAACGCGACCAGATTCGTCGCGGCGTTCTCGACACTACAGGGGCGGCGTCGCATTGAAGGTGACAACGATGAGGAGAGCAGGATGCAACTAAAACGTATTCATCACGTGGCATACCGTTGTAATGACGCCAAGGAAACTGTGGAATTCTACCAGAGAGTCATGGATATGGATTTTGTGCTGGCCATCGCGGAGAACGAGGTGCCATCGACCAAAGCACCCGACCCATATATGCATGTATTTCTGGATGCGGGTATGGGCAATGTTCTTGCATTTTTCGAACTCCCTAATTCAGCCAAGATGGGTAAGGATCCGAACACACCAGATTGGGTTCAGCATATCGCTTTTGAGCTAGAGGATGTGAATGCACTTGGCGAGGCGAAAGTAAAACTGGAAAGTGAAGGCCTCGACGTGCTCGGCCCCATCAATCATGGAATTTTTCAGTCTATTTATTTCTTTGATCCGAATGGACATCGACTCGAACTAACTGCCAATACGCAAACTGACGAAGAAATGAGCAAGCTGCATGAGGTAGCGCCTGCGATGCTTGAGGAGTGGAGCCAAACCAAACGTGCGCCTCAACATGCTGCCTGGTTACACGAAAAAGGAGTTTTAGTCTGATTGAAGTGTTGAATCTTGTTTAACCGTCACCCTCAATGAAGCATTGCTACAGTTCATGTATCATTGCGCGGACGCAAATTTGAGCAACCGGAGCCCGGCTGATGAGCCAGATGGATGATATGAAAAGTAATGCGAACGACATTGTTAATGGTCTGCGGAAACTGGGACCTGACCGGGTGGTCGCTTTGTCAGTGCATGTAAGCAAGGATTTGATTGTAGAGTTGCATCAAAAAGCAACCCAGCTAGTTGAACAACTGGAAGCACTTAGCTACTCAACACCATCCAACTAACGGTGCAGTAACTCCGCATAAAGGTCGTGCACTGATTGATCGAAGCATACAAAAGTTACTTCAAGGCTGTTCTCACCAGGACGCTTCTCACTCCCCTCTACAAGTGAATGATTGTCCGCAAGGAAATTCTTGACGGTCGTCACTGCAATCTGTGTTGCCTGATCAATCGGGTAACCAAAGATCCCCGTACTGATGGCCGGAAAAGCAATGCTCTGCAATTGTGATTCCATGGCAACTTCCATGCATCTTTTATAAGAGCTCGCAAGTAACTCGGCCTCGGAGTGATCACCACCTCGCCACTTAGGTCCGACCGTATGGATGACAAATTTGGCAGGCAGATTGTAACCTGCGGTTATCTTGGCATCGCCAGTCTCACACCCGTTCAAGGTCTTGCAGGCAGCCAGTAGTTCTGGGCCTGCAGCGCGGTGGATCGCGCCATCTACGCCACCTCCACCCAGGAGGCTTTTTTTGGCTGTATTAACGATGGCATCCACTTGCAGCTTGACAATGTCTTCAACGAGGATATTAATTTGCGGCATTGACGGAATGCGATGATTCTCCGAATATAGGTGTTTCATTTTCTCACAGTGAAAGCATTCGGAACAGCGATGTTGGAACTTAGACCACGTTCGGGATCAATTGGAGCTGAAGTAGAGGGCATCAATCTATGCCATCAACTGGATGAATCCCAGTGCGATGAGTTGAAGAAGGCTCTGCTTGAACACCAGGTGCTTTTCTTCAGGGACCAGCCCCTGAAACCGGAAAATCATGCAGACATGGCGAATCTGTTTGGACAACCTCAAATGCATGAGGCTTATCCGCACATTGAGGGATATCCGCAGCTGACCATTCTCGAGAATGACAAAGCGAATCCGCCAAAGATAGAAATGTGGCATACGGATATGACGTTTCGCCCATGTCCGCCGCTCGGTTCGATTTTGCACGGCGTCATAGTTCCGGCGAAGGGTGGTGACACAATGTTTGCGAGTATGTCGGCTGCATTTGAGGGGCTGTCTGACAAGATGCAATCATTCCTTTCCGGTCTGACGGCGATCCATGATTTTTGTTTTGGTTTTAAGGAAAGCCTGGAAGAACCCGGTGGCAGGGAACGACTGGCAGAAATGGTGGTTGCGAATCCGCCTGTTGAACATCCCGTGGTAAGGACCCACCCGGTTTCAGGCAAAAAGGGATTGTATGTGAATTCTTTATTCACCGCGCGGATTTTGGGGATGAAGGAAAAGGAGAGCCGGGCACTGCTGGACTTTTTGTTTGAGCATATGGCGATACCGGAATACACCTGTCGGTTCGACTGGAAGCCCGATTCTGTTGCCATGTGGGATAATAGAATAACGCAACATAAACCCATCAATGACTACTGGCCGCAACATCGACGCATGCAGCGGATTACTATTGACGACGGAGAAAAACCGTTCTAGTTGATCAGAGACTCCCCAGCCTGGGTAGCATTTTCTTTAGTGCATCAATAAATACCAGGGGTTGGTCAAGGAAGACATGGTGGTGTGAATCGGGGACGCATTGAATTCAGTCTGTCCTTATCACTTCCTCGAGGATCTCGACTGATTCCGCCGGGAAGAGGCGGCTGTTTCCCCCATAAACGATACCGACCGGACATTTGGATTGCGCAATCATAGTGATAGCATCTGGCAAATCCGCGTCAAAGTCTTCTTGCATCTTTGAGAACAAGGTCTGGTCGAGTTTGAAGTAATATCCGTTTACCCCTCGCGCAAGGGAGTGGCGAGCAATGTAGTCCAGAATATATTTATTGGCACAGGGTTGAGGGGGTCTGAGACGAAATCGTTTTGCACCTTCAGCAAGAGAATCGTAGTAACGAATACGAGTGCGTGGTCTGGGCGGCGGAGTGCGCTTGGAGCGGTGGCGTGACAGCATGGTATCCACCAACACCGCACCGGCAAGCTCATCTCCGTTCAAATAAGCAGCAACTCGCGTCATTGAACCACCGAAACTGTGACCAACAACGACGGGGGATTGTAACTGCGCATCCCTGCACACCCCGATAATTTCGTTGGCGAATGTGGTTGCCCGATAGATATCACGATGCTCACTGTCACCGGCACCACTCATGTCCATTGCCACTACATCACAATTTTCGATAAATGCTGGAGCAATAAAGTCCCACCAGTGTGAATGTGCCCCATAACCATGAACGAACAGGAGACCGGGGAGAGCCTTCGGCGGCTTTTGTAAAGAGTCCTGTCCGGGCCACCTTCGATAGTGAATATTTTTCCCAACGACTTTGACAGTATGATTCGAGGAGGTCGCAGATGTGAAGCCGTGAAACCAGTTTGGCGGCATTTGATGTAAGCAAAGAAAATTCACGATAGTATACAGGGAAATCTTGCAGCCGCGTTTCCCTATGACAGAACAGAAAGAGACCGAACATAAAAATCCCTGGAATAACAGATCTTCAATGTTAGCAATCGTAGTTGCATTCCTTGTCGGTTTAGTTGGCGCGTTGAGTCTTCGTAGTATGGAGAATCGAGACCAATCGTTGAGTGATGCGGGTACGCAAGCTCATGAAGCACGAGAGATACACTGGCGAGTACCGGTTGCCTTTGGTACCAACCTTCCCGCATTGGGGGACAATATTCTTGATGTTTCCGAGGCGCTTGCCGCTGTAACCAATGGCAGGATTCAACTGAAAGTTTTTGAACCGGGGCTGCTGGTTCCGCCATTTAGCATCACCGAAGGCGTGAAAGAGAGGAAGATTGAAGCCGGTTATACCTGGCTTGGTTATGACCAGGGCAGGATTCCGGCAACGCCCCTCGTTGCTGCTGTGCCTTTTGGCATGGAACCGTGGGAATTTGCGACATGGCATTTCGAAGCTGGAGGCAAGGAGCTGACCGAATCCTTGTATCATCCACACAACGTACACCCGATTTTTTGCGGACTGGTTGGCCCCGAGACAGCCGGTTGGTTTAGATCCCCCATCGAATCACTGGATGATTTTAAAGGGTTGAAAATCAGGTTTGCCGGTCTTGGCGGGAAGGTGCTGCAGAAACTGGGTGCATCAGTCACCATGATACCGGGTGGTGAAATTTTCCAGGCTCTTGAGAAGGGCGCGATTGATGCAGCAGAATTCTCAATGCCCGCAGTGGACCAACTGTTGGGATTTGATCGAGTGGCCAAATTTAATTACTACCCTGGATGGCACCAGACATTTACGTCAACCCACCTGGTGATCAATTTGGAGATTTGGCAAGCCCTGGCCGAGGCTGATCGAGCGTTGCTGGAGATGGCTTGTACTGCCGGTGTTATCAGGAATCTTGCACACGGAGAGGCGATCCAGGGAGAAGTGATTCAAGGGTTTCCGGACAAGGGCGTTACAGCTGTCAAATTTGATCGGGATATTCTTGAGCAACTGCGGAAAGTAACTAATTCAGTCCTGGAAGAAGAAGCGGAGAAGGATGAAGACTTCAGGCGAATCTGGGAATCACAGAAGCGTTTTCTTGTTACCTACCGCCATTGGAAAGACTTCGCTTATCTGCCAAGGGATTTTTAATCGATGTCTCTCGCATCCGGTGCTCCTGGTTTGCAGCTGCCCGACACTGCCTATTCCAATTTTGTAGACAGGCTCATCATCCGCCTGGGTAATGCGGTTTCATGGATATGGTTATTGCTGCTGGCTGTCATCGTTCTCAATGTAGTGATGCGTTATGTGTTTGCCGAGGGTCGAATTGAATTTGAAGAGGTCCAGTGGCATTTGTATTCCATCGGATTCCTTCTGGGCTTGTCATATGGATTTGTCACAGATTCGCATATTCGTGTAGATGTCATCAGGGAGAGATTGTCGCCGACAATGCAGGCCTGGATAGAACTGTACGGCTCACTCCTGTTGCTTTTGCCTTTCATTATTCTCGTGCTCATCGCCGCGGTTCCATTTATCACCTATTCCTTCAGCACCGGTGAAATTTCTGAAGCGCCAGGTGGTTTGCCTTTTCGCTGGTTCATCAAGAGTTTTCTCGCCATTGGTTTCCTGCTCCTGTTGCTGTCGGTTACTGCAAGGCTGTCTCGTGTGTTCTGCTTTCTTTTTTCCTGGCCCGGGGAGAAGAAGTAACCATGTCCGGTGGTGACACCCTTGCCATCCTGATGTTCCTGTCCTTCATCGTCCTGATTTTCTCGGGCTACCCCGTGGCCTGGGTGCTGGGAGGCCTCGCAGTGCTGTTCACGGCAATAGCCATTATCGCTCAGGTAGATTTCGGCCTTCCTGTATTTGTGAGCTGGAATTATTCAACCCTGGTCGTGGATAGGATCTGGAGCGTGATGAACAACTGGGTACTGGTAGCACTGCCCATGTTTATCTTTATGGGACTAATGCTGGATCGCTCCGGCGTTGCGCAACGTTTGATGAAGAACCTGGTTGTTCTTTTTGGCGGCATTCGCGGGGGGATGGCAATCACGGTTATATTAATTGGAATCATGCTGGCTGCCTCCACGGGCATCATTGGCGCCTCGGTAGTATTGTTGGGTTTGATTGGATTGCCGCAGATGCTGGATCAGGGTTATAAGCCTGAACTCGCGGCCGGAACAGTTTGTGCTGTCGGAACCCTGGGTATATTAATCCCGCCCAGTATTATGTTGGTGTTAATGGCCGACAGATTGGCCATGCCGGTTGGAGATCTTTTCCTTGGCGCACTCTTTCCTGGCCTGCTGCTTGGGTTCCTGTTTATCACCTACATCCTCGGTTATGCCTATATCAATCCGGAGGTAGCGCCGGTACCGGAAAACAGGGCTAAAGTTGATGCCAGGCTGCTGCTGCAGGTAATGCGATCGGTACTGCCTCCGGTTGGACTGATTCTTGCTGTTCTGGGTTCGATCTTCTTCGGTATTGCGACGCCGACTGAGGCCGCAGGGGTCGGCGCATTTGGCGCGACGATTCTGGCCTGGGCAAATCGGGAACTGAACTTTATGGTGATGCGTGATGTGCTTCGCGAGACGACACGAACAACCGCCTATATTTTTGCCATTTTCCTTGGTGCTACAGCCTATTCGCTGGTACTGCGCGGGCTCGGTGGTGATGAGTTGATCTCACGCCTGCTGATGGATTTACCTTTTGGGCCCGACATGATCCTGGTCACTATATTGCTGTGCACGTTTTTCCTGGGGTTTTTCCTGGACTGGATTGAAATTACGCTGATTATCCTGCCACTGGTGAGCCCGGTGGTGGTTGATCTTGGCTTTGACCTGGTTTGGTTCACCGTATTGTTTGCGGTTTGTTTGCAGACGT
>JAPUGI010000154.1 GCA_027292925.1 Gammaproteobacteria bacterium | reverse complement strand
CAAATGGGTGCGCGAATTCCAACCTTATGATTTATATTCGAAGGTCGATGATCCACCTGATGTTGAGGCACTTAAACCCTATTATTGCGAATTGATCGACAAATATTTTCCTGCAACCATCGCATTTTAGAGGTTTGGCTTTGTCCAGTGGCTTTATTCAGCTTCTTTTCATATAGTTGTATCGTTGTATCTGGAACGGGTACAGGAGAATGAAATGACGGTAAAGGTAAACTTGGTCACCGCAGAAATGTGTACGGAAATCGATGCGGAGGTAACTGACTCGCGTATTGAAGTTTCTGCGCAAACACTGCAAGAAACCACCGGTTGGAGCGTTAAGCCGGAAGGTTTTTGCCTTGGCGATATCTGCATTCCTGCGAAAGATGGAGTTGATAAAAACGGAAATGTTGATCTGGTCACCTTTGCAGAACTCACGGCTCGTCCAATCATCACTGACCTTGAAGAAGGCGCGGTAAGTCTCGGCACCCCGTTTGAAGCTCGTGGTGCAGAACTAGATACCTTGCAGGCACCCGATTTTACATTGCCAGATTTAAACCGTGAGATGCATTCTTTGTCTGATTACCGTGGTAAGAAGATTCTGCTCGCTGCCTATGCATCGTGGTGAGGATGCCGTAATGACTTGCCCGGGTGGCAGGCGATGTATGAGGAATTAAAAGATGAGGGATTCACGGTTATCACAGTTGCGTTCGATAAAAATGCGGAGGAAGCACGCCCCTGGATAGAAGCTGCAAACCCGCAACATCCCAGTCTGATAGACACGAAACACCTGGTTGCAGATCTTTACAATATGGTGAATGTCCCTACGATTCTATGGATCAATGAAGTGGGTGAAATCGTTAGGCCCAACGACGTCGCATACGGAGACAATACCTGGCAGGAGGTCACCGGCTTCGATGCGGACGTGCACAAGAAAGCATTGCGTGACTGGGTTAAGACCGGTGAAATCGCGTTCAGTGGTGAGCGTGCCCGTGAACTACAACAGTTGCCCACAAAAGATCATCAGCAGGCACGCGCAGAATTCGCTCTTGGTCAATGGTTGTGGGAACAGGGTCGTTTCGACGCGGCTAATGCCCATTTTGTGTCTGCCGGGGAACTCGCTCCCCACGATTTCACCATCCGTCGCGGGTCAATGCCGATGCGAGAAATTGATCCAATGGGTCCTGAGTTTTTTACGATGATTCAAGAGTGGGCTGAGTCAGGTCATGAATACTATCAGCCGTTACCTGACGCTTGATTCGGCGTACCTACGGATTCATCTGAATGAACTGGTGAATCAATGGCACCAGAATATGTGGAATATCTTCCTGACAGAAGTGTCCTGCATTCTCAAACTGATTAATCGGACCTCTCGGGAATAGTGCCTTGAAATCTGCTATCGCATTCTCGGGATTTATCGCCTTGTCCTTCATGCCATAGGCCAACATGGCTGGTTTACTCCGGACCTTCTCGATATTGCCGGTTTCCAGGCCTTCCATAATAAAGGCCCGGGCTCTTCCCAGATGAACATCCAGCGGGAACTCGATGCCGCCGATACAACTTGCCCGATCAGGAAACGGCGCAGAATAGGCCTGAATCCAGGTCTCGTCAACGGCACCAGAATTCTCAAAACCCACAATCTTCATGACTGAGAGAACGGTGGAACCAAGCTCACCCAGGATGCCATCCAAAGTGCCCGCTTCGTAGTGTTTGGCAATCCATTCAAACCATTGTGTTCGTTCCGGATTGACCCGCGCGCCGCCATAGCCGAACAATGTATTCATTAAGGCCAGTCGTTTTACCCGTTCTGGATATCGAATAGTAAAAGCACCCGTTATGGGTCCACCCCAGTCCTGGCAGACAAAGGTAATGTCTTTGAGGTCAAGATCCTCAATCAACGCCACCAGGTTTTCGACATGGGTTTTTAGCGTATACATCTTGTCCTGGGGTGTTTCACTTTTCCCAAATCCCATGTGATCCGGCACTATCACACGATAGTGTTCAGCTAATATCGGTATAAAATTTCGATAAAGATATCCCCAGGTTGGTTCCCCGTGTAGACAGATGATGACTTCACCATCCCGTGGTCCCTCATCCACATAGTGTTGTTTAAACCCGGCGTTAGTACTGAAGTTCGCGGCAAATGGCCACGTACCGTTAAATGTCTCTTCTGCTGGAATCATAATGATCGCTCTATCAACGAATAAACCATATGTTTCAGAATTTCGCAATGCTGCACAAAAGAAATGCAACGGCTACTCGATCCTGCTTTTCTCGCTGCTAACTCTCTGGCATGCTCTTGAGAATCTTCAAACACGGATATTCAGCCAGGGGATCAAATGAGTTCATTGAAAGGGCGCACTGCACTTGTAACGGGAGGTGGAACCGGTATAGGTCAGGCAATCGCCTATGACCTCGCAGATACCGGTGTAAAAGTCACTATCTGTGGCCGCCGAAGCGGTCCGCTTGATGATACGGTCAAGACGATAACTGACAAGGGCGGCGCAGCTAATGCCATTATCGCGGACATGACCAACCCCGATGAAATTGAAGCACTTGCAGATGAACTGATCGGATCTCAGGATGGCGTTGACATTATTGTGCACAATGCAGGATTTAGTTCGAAAGTGCGTAGTGCCCGTTACATTGGGGTCGAAGAATGGCGCAGTGTCATGGATGTCAACACCATGGGCCCGGCAATACTCACCAGGGCTTTGCTTTCACCGATGATCGATAAAGGATCGGGTGATATCATCATGATCTCTTCTATGGCGGCTATCCGCCCCGGCGTCATGGCAGGTGTTGCCTACAGTGCAGCAAAAACGGCAGCCAAAGCCTACATGGAAGTCCTTTCAATGGAAGTTAGGAGGCATGGTATACGCTGCACAACTATTTATCCCGGAGAGGTCGATACGCCAATCCTGGATAATCGAGCATTGCCTCCGACTGCGGAGTCTCGCGCCATAATGATGCAGTCAGCTGATATTTCAACTGCTATTATGATGGCCTTATCACTACCAAAGCGAGCGACGGTATCAGAAATCGCACTCACGGCAACCATACCTCGCGACATGTCCGAAGACATCAAGGCGGCTTTAAGTAAAAAAACGCCTGTGTAATAGGGAGTAATGCGGTTGGAAGCAAAAAAAATTGTGGGTTATCTGGTGCCACTGTGTACTCGCCCCGGTGATGAAGTATCTGTAAAGATCAGTAGTACAATTGATGCAAATTACCATGCATCACTCGTCGAATTGATCTGTGGTGATGCTCGCAGTCGTGGCACCGGCTATCAGGAACTTAAGATCGCTTCAGAATTTGAAGGCGACTACCCAGGTAAATTTCAGCCCATTGTAATGGGGTCATACGCAAGGTTGGGGGAGTTAATGGGCTCCCCGGAATTTGGTTTCACCTGCTGGTTCTATCCCACGACGCCCGACAGGGATCAGGTTCTGTTACAAGGGCCTGATCTTTCAGTGCGTTTGATCGATGGTCGGTGTGTTATTCGTTTTTATGATTCATCACTTAACCTACCGTTTGATCTGCTTCGGAAACGTTGGCATCAGTTGGCCTTCTCAGTCGGTGCAGGTTCTTTAAGTGGCAAGATGCGTCAGTTAGGTAAAGGCACTGGTGAGCCGGAGGAGGTTAGTGTTGTTGCGCAAGTTCCTGCATCAGCTTCACCACTGCAAGGTGGTACCTGGTTTCTTGCGACTGACGATCCTGATAAGGGAGGACAATTTAACGGACGAATTGAGGCGCCACTCCTGGCGACGACTATTGACCTCGTGGCATTAGAACAGTTAGCGCAGAAAACAGAATCGAGCCTGTTAATAGCAGCCTGGAATTTCAGTCTGGACATGGCAAAGGACGGTTTTACAGATACTTCCGGCAATGGTTATCAGGGTGAATTTTTTCAGCAGCCAACCAGGGCGGTGACTGGCGTTAAGTGGGATGGTTCTGTTCAAAATTGGGTAGACAAACCTGATCACTATGGCGCGGTACATTTCCATGAGGACGACTTGATTGATGCGGGATGGGAGACGGACTTTACCTTTCGGGTGCCGAACAATCTTGCCTCTGGTGTGTATGCGGTTAAGGTGAGTTTGTCTGATGATGAAGAGGATCTCATTCCGTTTTTTGTCAGTCCCGGGGTGGACGACAGGAAATGCAATCTGGCATTACTGATGTCCACTGCGACCTACATTGCTTATGCTAATCAGCGGATGTCGATTGGTACCGGGATATTTGGGAGGGGTCCAAGAAATTCCTCGGATATGTATCTGGTGGAACATCCAGAAGTGGGGAATTCGCTTTATGAACACCATGCTGATGGCAGTGGCGTTCATTTCTCATCACGCCTTAGACCTGTTCTCAATATGAAACCAAAAACGACGACCTGGTCATTCAATGCTGATACCAATCTTATCGCCTGGCTGAATGCTATCGAGCAGCCTTTTGATGTGATTACCGATGAGCAATTGCATTATGAAGGCAAATCATTATTGGCTGACTATCGTGTTGTCATTACAGGAACTCATCCTGAGTATTATTCCACCATCATGTTGAATGAAATGACTGCCTGGATGGATCAAGGCGGAAGATTGATGTACATGGGTGGCAACGGATTTTACTGGCGCATCGCATACCATCCGGAAAACCCAGCCATCATCGAGGTGCGACGTGCTGAAGATGGAACGCGAGCCTGGATCGCGGATGCCGGGGAATATTACCATCAGTTTACCGGAGAGTATGGCGGTCTCTGGAGACGTCTGGGCAGGTCACCCAATGAACTTGTTGGGGTCGGTTTCGCTGCCCAGGGTTTTGATGGAGGAACTCACTATCGGTTGAATCCTGAATCATCAGACCCACGGGTCGGTTTCATGATGGAAGGAATCGAGGAAAAGGATTATATCGGTGGATATGGAACCCAGGGTGGTGGTGCAGCGGGAGAGGAAATCGACCGCTACGATGTCGGTCTCGGCTCACCAGTGCATGCTATTGTAGTTGCGTCTTCGGAAGATCATAAACCGGGTATGCTCAGAGCAAAGGAAGAATTCCATATGACAGTACAGGTGCCTCCCAGTGGCAGTGTCCGCTCGGATATTACATTTTTTGAGACACCATCCGGTGGCGCTGTCTTCAGCACTGGTAGCATCTCATATGCCGGGTCTTTGTCGATCAATGAATACACCAATGATATTGCCAGGTTGACAGGCAATGTATTGACACGTTTTCTTGACCCTGCGCGCTTTGATTATCCATCCTGAACACTGACTTGCATGTCGCTTAATCATTCTTCTGCCGTAAAGGCCACAGCAGTGCGTTCAAGTGGGCTTCCCAACACAGTCATTTTAGGCTATGGCGCGGGTAACTTCGGTTTTGCATTGCTCGGCCTGGTTGTCGCGGTCAATCTGCAGTACTTCTATACTGATTTTGTCGGACTTTCCGCGGGCTTGGTCTCATGGTCGTTGTTGTTTGCCCGTCTGTTTGATTCCATCACTGATCCGGTGATGGGCTATCTGTCAGACCGGACGAAGACACGAATTGGCAGAAGAAGGCCCTACTTCATTGGCGCAGCCATCCCGCTGGCCATTGCATTTTATTTCCTGTTTACGCCGCCGGTATTCGAAGACCCGGCCAGCCACCAGACTCACCTCTGGATCTACATGCTGTGCCTTTATGTACTGACATACTTCATCTGGACAGTCGGTGCCATTCCTTATTATAGCCTCGGCGCAGAACTGACGGATGATTACCATGAGCGGGTCAAGGTAATCGCGGTTCGTGAATCCTGTGCACTGGTTGGTTTGCTTGCGGCGACCGTACTTCCTGCCTATCTGATCTACGTTTATGGTGGCGTCAAGGGATATTCTTTCATGGGTGGTATTCTTGGTGCTGGCGTTGCGTTTTTCCTAATCTTTGCCGGTGTCGTCAGTAGAGAGAGGGTAGAATTCCAGGGTCGACCACCAATGAATCCTTATGCAGGTTGGTTTGCAACCTTCGCCAACCCTCATTTTCGCAGGCTGCTCATCGCCTTCGTCCTAAGTTCAATTGCGGCTGCAGTGCCTGCTGTGCTGGTGATTTATATTTCGGTGTACATCATAGGCACTCCGGAGTGGTGGGCCGATTCCATTCCGGGTTGGCTTCCCACCTGGTCTTATTATCTGCTCGTATATTTTCTCGCCGCAATCATGAGCCTTCCGATTTGGAACAAGATTTCGCATCTTCTCGGTAAGAGAAATACATGGTGTATCGCTATCTTGATCGCAATGATGACCAGTGCAGGTGGTTGGTGGCTTGAAGAGGGATCTATCGCGTACTTCACCGTTATACTTTTTATCGGCGGATTCTCCTTTGGCAATTTCCTTGCCATACCTCCATCCATGGTTGCAGATGTTATTGACTGGGATGAAGTTGAAACAGGTAAGCGAAGGGAGGGGAACTACTTTGCTATCTGGGCGTTTACCACCAAGTTTGGTGCTGCAATTACGGGTTTCGTAGCACTGCAGGTTCTCGAGCATGTCGGCTACGTGCCAGGTCAGGCACAGACTGACCTCGTAAAAACATGGATGTTGTGGATGTTTTCCTGGTTCCCCGCATTGTTCTATTTCGCGTCTGCATTGATGCTGCTCCGTTTCAAGTTTAGCCAGGCAGATCTTCATGCTGTTCAGACACAACTTGGAAGGGTGTAGCCAGGAACCCACGTTGCTTTTTAACCTTCGTAAATCAATTCGCCTCGTTGCAGCTTTGCGGCAATCTTTGCGGTTTGTTGTCCGGCACGACGGGTAGGGCAGTGTGCAGCGAGATTTCTGACCACGCCAACCATAATGTTCTCAATAATCTGTTGATCATCCCAAGCAGCTGCTTGCTGGGTTGCGGCATCGAGAACCTGAAGCGAGTGAAAATCCAGGTCTTCACGAACCGTGGCCAGCGCCAGGGTATTGATCAACGCGTCGAATTCCAGATTCAACGAAAGATAACGACTGACGATACCGGCAGCTTCATCTATGCTGGCGCGTTGATCCAGTTGTAGCAGAAGTTGTTCAAGTAATTCTGCAGGTGATGTAGGCAGGGTGGGTTTGGAGTTCTTTTCCGAAGGCAAACGCGCCGGTGGGACATTAAGGAATCGATCCATGTAAACCGAAATTGCAGTCTGGAAGACTGTTCGGACCACTTCAGGCGTTGGGCTTCGATTTACCGCCTGATAGGCGGCATTGGAATGTATGTAGGTATGCTGTGGATTGAACCAATCCGTCACTTCGTTAGAAGTGGCAAATCTAGCCAGGCGCAAGGCTGCCGCATAACTCACTTCACGAGCGATCATGGCCGGTGACACGTCATCGATGAGCGACTGTTTTAAATTGTCAATGATGGCGAGTGGATCATCGCCAAGCAGGACAGTTAACAGATCTTCAGGTCGTGCGGCGTTGCCACGATTGTTGTTGAGGATCGCAGGCAATTCAGCATCAACCAATTCAAGTGGATCGACAATCTCTACCGGATGGTGCCAATTGGTACTTTCCTCCTCGCCGCGAGATTGGGTCAGGCCGTTAACAAGTAAAGGGAATAGTTTTTCAGCACCGTTCTGGCTCAGCCGGGGCGACAGTTGGAAGACCTTGTTACAGTCTTCAAGCAGGTGCCCGCCGTTTGCATATAATCGCTGACTCGCCACGCTGAAGACCAGGTCTGCCAGATCAGTATCGTTAGAATGATTAACGCCAGTTAGCAACGTTCGTTCGGTACCATCTGCATGACGTGTCTGAACCCATTGATGGAGCCATGCTTTGAGTTGAGCATGATCATAAGTCGATCCAGACAGGGCGTTCTTCGTTCGGTAGGGAACGGCACTAGTCGTTTCGTTAGCGATTTTGCGTGTCGCATACAGTAGTCCCTGGTAGGTGGTTTCCCTGTCCAATTTGGGGTAGAGATTGGAGATACATCCGAGGCGAGTCAGGCCTTCGCTTATTTGATTTAGGTTCTCCGATGCATATTGCAATACCGCTTCCAGCAGGGGTGCAAGATCGCCATCGGTTTCGAGCAGTGACAGCAGGCTTTTTGCCTGCACAAGACCGATATCCTGTTCCATCCCCTGAATGAGTCGCCGCCGATAAAATGATGCGTCCCTTAAGTCCCTGGGGTCAGGCGCCACCAGGACATTGCCATCCTCAACAAAGGTGTCAAATTTCAGGACATCGTCTGCCCATATATCGAAAGTACAACCACTCGCCAGGTCAAATCTAGCCTGATGCCAGTGGCAGGTGAGGATACCGTCTTTGACTGACCCTCGGTCCAGGGGAAATCCCATATGCGGGCACCGATTATCCACCGCAAAAATCTTTCCCTCATCCGAGAAGACGACAATATTGTGATGATTACCACGGACAACCTTTGGACCATTGTCCAAATCTGTTAGCGGGGCTACGGGGATAGCATCGGCGGGTATGCTCATGGCTTATATCCGTATATAAGAAAGTATTTACTTTACTATACTGATGTCAATAAGGCTAACTATTCTAGAAATCTCGCTTTCTGTTCCTTACTTGGAACAAAGCAGCTTTCGCGCTTGCCAAACCAATGGTAGCGATTCCGCGCCACCAGACGATACAGACTGTCTCTGAGAGGTCTGGGAACAAAGCGAAAAATGCTCAACCACTTCCAGGCGCTGAGGTCTTTGATTACCTCAAGGACCGCATCAGATTGAGTATATGCCTGTTCGTTTTTTATGAGAAGAAAAGACACTGCGTCACCAGGATCTAAGTCGTTAGCCAGGAGTAACTTCGCTCCCAACTCACTCTGTAAGGTAATAAAGAGGATTCGTCCTTCCTTATCGTTCTTCAAAACGAACCTGACAGAACCAGAGCAGAAGTTGCACATGCCATCAAATATGATGATTGGTTTATTGGGCGACATAGCGTTAGTTTAAACTGGCGAGATCTCAGTGTTTATTGATGGATAGCTAACCCCCACACTTTACGGTGTCTTAATAAATACAGGGTTCGAATAAAACCAGAGGTCCTGCCATGGATTTTCTGCTGGTGGGTCCGTCAGTGGTTCCAATTCATCGGTGTTGGTCCCGCGAACCCGGATGTAGTGTGGACTGCTGATAGTAAATGTCTCGCTCATTGTCATGTACTCACCGTGTCCCTCCCAGTCCTGTGAAGTGAAGCGCTTCACTACCCGGGTGGAGCTGTTGCTGTTAGTCGCAGGATCATCCGCGACGCCAGTGACTCGACCCACGATCAGGTCCACACGGTTTACCTTCGGATAATCGCCAACTGGATTCGGTGTTTCCGGATCTCGAACCCGGATGGTAATGGTAACTTCACTACCAGTGGGTACAGTGATTTCTTCGCCAATTGAAGCCGAGTGATTTTCCTGGGTGACTTCAACATACAATTCGCTGATCAGGTGTCCCGTTGTCACGAATACATGACCGGCGCGCAGACCGGACAGAATTGAATCGTGGTTTTTGTCGGCGTAAATATATGTCTTGGAATATTCCCCAGGCCAGAAGTCGACGCCTCCTTCATCAAAGTGCTGATGAGAATCCGAATTGGCGGTTATCCACCAGTGTCTGCCCTCGCCTAACATCGAATCCCAGAAGCCGCCTAATTGGGCCGTCATCTGATCGAAGCCTCCCAGGGTTGGGTAGCCTCCATAGGCACCACGGGCGCGCATTTGATCGTTTTCAAACATGGGTGAGTTAGAAAGGGCAATCGCCTGATGACCTGGTGCGCCAGCCATTCCGACTGCGACTTGGGGCGCTGTATCGTTCCATCGACGAAACTCTGCCGGGTGATACAAACCGTATTCGCCATAAGCCGGAGCAGAACGGGATGGATGATTGGCAATAACGACCGGAGGCCTGTCAAGGTCTCGCATAACGCCCAGCGCTTCAATCATCTTGTCTTCAGTGTCTCTTGATAGATCAGGTGGAAACGCTTCCCATTTATCGAAGCCGGACTCCAGCCGATACAGGACATCAGCCTCGTCATGGGTGTGTGGAATGATCAAACTGCTGTGATCGCCTGCCGGTGTATTGAGTTCCATGCCATAAAACTGGATGACTTCAGGCACTTCGGTGCGCGATTGAAGTAGCTCCGGATACGCCATTTCAATATTGACCTTGCTGTGATTCGGTCCACCATGATCCGTTGTAACCATCCATGACAGACCAAACTGTCTAGCCATTAAAGCGTTAGTCGGCGTGGGATAAATTGCATCTCCGCCGATGATTGGCGCCGGGGGATTGTGCTCCGTGTCCCAGCCGACGCTGTATCGGCTATGAATATGATGATCGCCCGCCAGCCACTGCCGAGTATCGGGTTTTTCCTGAACCTCCGAATCAGTAGCGGTGCAGCCGACAAGGATGAGTGTGGTACCGGTGAGTGCGGCAAGTCGGTTGAATCGAATCATGGACGAGCTCTGAATCGTGTTCAGTGACGAAGTCTGGCGTCGAGCTGGTCCACAATCTCAGTCCAGTCTGCGTCTTCTTCCAACGCTTCGGCGAGGAAAGCTGCCTGTGCCTCTGTCCAGAAATCCGCCTCGACCAGGCGGGTTCCAGGATCCAGTTTATGGCGGGAGAAGAAACTATCGACGTCACTGTCCGAAGCGGGTAAGCCCAATTGCTGGAACAGCGTGTTTATGCTGTGAGGTGAAAAATCCATCATCCAAGTCTTTCTAATAAAGTGAATGCGAAGTATAACCAATCCCATGAGTACGAACCGGGGTAGAGAATGAGAATTTCAGAATCTGTTATTGAAGATCTATTTAAAACCTGGCCTGTTGCGCGACTTGCAACATTGAACCTCGATGGGAGTCCGCATCAGATTCCCATCGTATTCACATGGCATGACGGTTGTTTTTGGTC
>JAPUGI010000153.1 GCA_027292925.1 Gammaproteobacteria bacterium | reverse complement strand
GCTTCCAGCCGTGCTGTATTAAACGCCGCACTCTTGTCGCCGACACTGGCGTTGGCGATTCGTTGCCGCAGTTCGGCAAGTTTGGCAATGCCTTTCTGCATGGGTTCTTCTCTCCTGAACACACCGAAATTTAACTGCATGCATGCCTGAAGCTCCTTCCTTAGTTTTGGCACACTCTCACCAGTTGCATCCGATTCATCCCAGCGACGAAGTCTAGCCAGCGCAGCATCCAGGTCAGATTCGGAAGCTTCGTATGAGTCCATTCCTTCATTGAGGGCCTCGGTAATATGCAATCCCGCTGCCCGCCCAAATATCACCAGGTCGAGCAAAGAGTTACCACCGAGGCGATTCGCTCCATGGACGGAGACACAGGCAGTTTCACCCACCGCATATAGGCCGTTGATGATCTGGTCTTTACCATTGGCGTCCGGGCTGATCACCTGGCCATGAATATTGGTTGGCTGGCCACCCATCATGTAATGGCAGGTTGGCTCTACAGGTATCGGATCTTTTACAGGGTCAACGTGGGCGAATGTTTTTGCCAGCTCAACGATACCCGGCAGGCGAGAATGTAATATTTCTTCACCCAGGTGATCGAGTTTGAGGTACACATAGTCACCATTTTCACCGGCGCCGCGCCCGTCCAGAATCTCGAGTATCATGCTTCGCGCAACAACATCCCTACCGGCAAGGTCCTTGGCGTTCGGGGCGTAGCGTTCCATAAAACGTTCACCGTCTTTATTGATCAGGTAGCCGCCTTCACCACGGCAGCCTTCTGTCACCAATACGCCAGAACCGGCAATGCCAGTAGGGTGAAACTGCCACATTTCAATATCCTGCACCGCGTAACCGGCACGTAAAGTCATTCCCGGTCCGTCACCCGTATTCATCAGCGCATTGGTCGTGGACTGGTAAATTCTGCCTGCGCCGCCAGTGGCAAGTACTGTAGCCCGCGCCCTGATGTAGTGAACTACGCCGGTTTCCATACAGATCGCGGTTACACCTACGATAGCTCCATTCGTATTTTTTACCAGATCGACTGCAAACCATTCACTCAAAAATACAGATCCGGCCTTTAAATTGCCTTGATACAGTGTATGCAGCAGCGCATGTCCTGTCCTGTCGGCGGCAGCACAGGTTCTGGCAGCCTGGCCACCTTTTCCATAGTTTTTGGATTGGCCACCGAAAGGCCGTTGATAGATTCTGCCTGACTCCGTTCTGGTAAACGGCAAACCCATATGTTCGAGCTCATACACTGCCTGCGGCCCAACACTGCACATGTATTCAATAGCATCCTGGTCACCGATGTAGTCTGACCCCTTAACCGTGTCATACATATGCCAGCGCCAGTTATCCTCAGGATCATCACTGCCTATCGCACAGGTAATCCCCCCCTGGGCAGAAACTGTATGTGAACGAGTCGGAAATACCTTCGAAATGACGGCGGTATTGCGCCCGGACTCCGCCAACTGCAGGGCAGCCCGCATTCCGGCGCCACCACCACCAACGATGATTGCATCAAAGTCCAGAACCGGTGTCTTACTCATTAATTCCCCCAGAGAATCTTGACACCCCAGATAAGGTATACGACAAGAACCAGGATACAGACTACCTGATAGATAAATCTCAACGTATCTGCACTCTTACCGGCAGTGTGGACTTGAAGATAATCGGTACCTGCCGTCCACATTCCTATCCATGCATGAGCACAGGTTGCTAACAATGTTATTAAGGTGAACACCTGCATCCAGGTCTGAGAGAACAAGGCGCTCCATTCCTGATAGGTTACTTCCGCTTGAAACAACAGGTAACCAACCAGAACGACCGAATAAATTGCTACAACCACCGCGGTTATCCGTTGCACCAACCAATCAGATACTCCGTTACGAGAAAAGCCTGTTACTTGTGTCACCATAATGTTTCCATCTATAGCTCTTATCTAAATGACCCAGGCCGCCGCCAGGAAAATCAATATTGCGGAAAAAAGAATAACAACCTTTGATGCAAACACCGCACCTTCAAGAGTCTCGCCGACACCCATGTCCAGCAGCAGATGTTTTATACCCGCGACAAAATGATATGCCAATGCAGACAACAATCCCCAGATAACAAACTTGGCGAAAGGTGATGCCATCATCTCTTTCAATTCGTTAAACCCGGCATCAGAGCTGAGAGAAACATCGAACGCATACAAAACGAAGGCGATGCCCACGAACAACACGACCCCGGAAATACGATGAGCGATAGAGGTTAGCGCTGGTAACGGCCATTTGAATACAAACAAGAGATCTGAAAAACCTACATTTATCGGCCGGGCGTCGTTCTTCACAATCATTCTCTACTATTTTTTAGAAAAGGAAATTAGTGACATGGAGATAAATTTCAAAGCCTCTCCCTGACTGGAATAATAGAGAGTTTAACCCTAAAAAACAAACGCCACCCACAGCGAAAGCCTCTTGTAGCAAGGCTTTACAAGCCGAACGGGTTTTGCTTTCATGTAGCGCTCACCCCTATTGACTTTAGAATAAACAAATCAGATTTAGACACGCGGGATCAGCGGAACCTTTACATGACGCAGAAAGTTGAAATCACCATCGACGGTAAAACCGTAGAACTACCGGTGCTCGAGGCCGCGGAGGGAACCAATGTCGTGGATGTCCGGGGTTTAATCGCTGAAGGAATCTATACATTTGACCCGGGTTTCCTTTCTACAGCGAGTTGTGAGTCGCGAATTACCTATATTGATGGTGAAGCTGGCATCCTCATGTACAGGGGCTACCCCATTGAACAGCTGGCAGAAAAGTCCAGTCACATGGAGGTATGTTATCTGCTGCTCCGTGGAGAGTTGCCTGATGAAACGCAACTTTCCGAATTTGTACAAGACATCAATTCGCGCATGCGCCTTGATGATCAATTCAAGCATATCTTTGACGCTTTCGCTGAAAACGCCCATCCCATGTCGATGCTGTGTGCAGCAATCGTCGGGCTTGCTTCTCTGTATCACGATGACCTGGATATCTTTAATGCGGAACATCGCCGCGAATCCGCTTTGCAACTCATTGCAAAAATTCCAACTCTCGCAGCCATGACGTATCGAAAAAGCATCGGCGCAAAATTTGTAGACCCTGATCCAGAACTTGGATACGCCGAGAATTTCCTCAATATGTGCTTCGGTGAGCAGGGCGTTGCATCCAACATCAGCACCACGCTTTCCAGTGCAATGGACAAGATATTCATTCTGCATGCGGATCACGAACAGAATGCTTCAACTTCAACTGTTCGCCTGGCGGGTTCGACTGAAGCCGACCCCTATGCTGCTATAGCCGCTGGCGTTGCCGCCCTGTGGGGACCTTCTCACGGCGGCGCTAATGAAGCGGTACTGAAAATGCTTGCTGAAATCGGAGATGACTCCAGGGTTCAGGAATTCATCGACAGGGCAAAGGACAAGAACGATCCCTTCAAGTTGATGGGTTTTGGCCATCGGGTCTACAAAAATTTCGACCCCCGGGCCACGGTCATGCAGGCAAGTTGTCACGCCGTAATGGAGGAACAGGGTATTGATGACGAACCTTTACTCAAAATCGCAAAGCAACTGGAGACGATTGCCAGGGAACAAGACTATTTTATTGACAGAAAACTGTACCCTAACATTGATTTCTACTCCGGTATTACACTCAAATCTATGGGCATTCCAACCAGCATGTTTACCGTGGTATTTGCCCTGGGTCGCATGCCAGGCTGGGTAAGCCACTGGGACGAAATGGTTGCTTCTCCATTTAAGATAGGTAGACCAAGGCAGCTCTACCTCGGTCCTTCTAAACGCGATTATACTGACATCAATGATCGATAGGATTTGCGGCACCAACGCAAATCTTCGATCACTCCATCTAATTTTTACAACAACTCTTCACAACAACTCTTCACAACAACTCTTACAATAACTGGGGGACCACCATTGAATATTTCCGCATCTATCGAAACAAGTAAAGGAACGATTAACGTTACGCTGTTTCCCGAGAAAACTCCGGTGACGGTTGCAAGTTTTATCAATCTTGCTAACAAGAAGTACTACGACGGTCTTAATTTCCATCGCGTCATCGACCGTTTTATGATTCAGGGAGGTTGTCCATCCGGCACCGGTACGGGTGGACCCGGATACCAGTTCGAAGATGAATTTAATTCGTCACTTCGACACGATTCGGCGGGCAAACTCTCTATGGCAAATTCAGGACCCGGCACCAACGGCAGTCAGTTTTTCATTACTCACAAAGCAACTTCTCACCTCGATGGTAAACATTCTATTTTCGGTGAAGTCAACTCATCGACGGACCAGGACGTTGTCAATGCAGTTGTGCAAGGCGACAAGATTATTAGCATTACAATCACCGGTGATAGCGACGAGTTGCTTGACGCTCAAGCATCCCGCACAGAAGAATGGAATGAAGCCATTGCGAAAAGCTTTCCGGATTTAGCCTAGTAGCCATGAAAGACATGGGTTTTAACGGACTGGGTATGCACATGGGCAACCTTAGCCGGATGTCCAATGCGACGAGCCTATCACTCAGTCCGGAGAATTTTACCGGTGAGAAAGGAAAAGGCGGCATGGCCACCCAAGGCACCGGTGCAGATGCAGCCAGGGACCTTGGCCAGGGATGGAAGATATCACCTTCAGTGGTTATTGAGGCTGGCGAAACCTTTAACATTGCAGACATCTCTGGTGAGGGGGCCTTGCAGCAAATTTGGATGACACCAACGGGAAACTGGCGCTTCAGCATTCTGCGAATTTACTGGGACGATCAGGAATCCCCATCAGTGGAATGCCCAGTTGGTGACTTCTTTGCAATGGCATGGGGGAAGTACGCCCAACTATCCTCGTTGGCAGTTTGCGTTAACCCCGGCAGTGCTTTCAATTGTTATTGGGAAATGCCATTCCGTAAACGCTGTCGCATTACCATGACAAATATTGGCGACGAGTCCATGGTGCTCTACTACCAGGTGAATTATACGCTTACAACCGTACCCGAAGACGTCGCCTACTTTCACGCACAATTCCGCCGAACCAACCCGCTAGCTGATAAAGAGGTGTACACCATTGCTGACAACATCAGTGGACAGGGGCAGTATGTCGGTACCTATATGGCCTGGGGGAGCAATAACCGAGGTTGGTGGGGCGAAGGTGAGATCAAATTCTACATCGACGGCGATAAGGAGTACCCGACTATTTGTGGGACAGGCACGGAAGATTATTTTTGCGGTTCCTATAATTTCGACGTGGGAAAGGAGGAAGGTGGTTACCGCGAATTTACAACGCCCCAGGCCGGACTACACCAGGTTATCAGACCGGATGGCCGATACAGCAGTCAACAACGATTTGGCATGTACCGCTGGCATATCTCAGATCCGGTGAGGTTCAAACAGGATCTTCGGATAACAATTCAAGCACTGGGCTGGAGAAGCGGACGGCGCTACCTGCCCCTCAAAGATGACATCGCATCCGTCGCCTACTGGTACCAGACCCTGCCATCCCAACCACATCCACCACTACCAGACAGAGACAGCCTGGAAGTTAACTAGTTCCTGTCCAAAACCCAGAAGGAGCGCCATCGCTTTCGCCGGTGCGGCAAGGAGACACCCGACACGGTGACCCGAACAATCTCAGAGAAAATAACAATGCGGGTACGTGATTAGCATCCATTTCTGGGTAGCAAGCAACTAGCCCAGGACGATATAGCTGAGCACGAGATAGCCGACTGCTGAAACTGTCGCTGCGAAAGCGGCGAGTGGTAACTGTGTCGTCACATGATCCATCAGGTCTGAGCCGCACGCGAGTGCTGACAGTATTGTGGTGTCGGAGATGGGAGAGCATTGGTCACCAAACACTGCGCCGCCAAGAATGGCACCAAAACTGAGCAGGATGAAGGTAGGGTCCGGGGACAGTGCGAATGCGAGTGGTAGTGCAACGGGGAAAACAACGGCGTAAGTCCCCCAGGAGGACCCAATGGAAAAAGAAACCAGCATGCAGATCAGCAATAGCAAGCTGGGTAAAATAAACGGCAGCGCTTTGAACCAATCCAATGTCACATCTATGACGTAGACTGATGTGCCTAACTGCTCTGACACGGTCGCCAACGTTACAGCGAGACCTAATACAATCGCGCCAATGGTCACGCCTTTAATACCAGTGATAACAGCATCGAAAGCATCTGCAACCGACATTCCGCGCAACACGCTAACCGTGAGTGCCACGACGACGGCGAGTCCAAATCCTTCAAAAACGAGAGGCGAGCCGCCAAGAAGCCAGGGAATGATGCAAAAGCCCATGAGTGTTCCGATGGGTGCAAGGAAATCAATCATTGCCGGTGTATAACCCTCGGCAAGTCGAGATTCGGTCAGTTCTGGTGACAGCATCGGAACCGCGTTTTTAAAATCCAGCTCCCCGGTGGATTTGACGCGGTCAATTACGCGCTGCATCGGGGTATTAAAGAGTGGGAGTCGATCAGCGGCAAACAACAACGTCATGCCTACCGCAACCCATGCATAAAAATTAAAAGGGATGGCCTTAAAGAAAAGTGCAATTGCATCTGCTTCTGAATCAATAAGCCCGGCCAGAGGCTCGATTGTAATCAATCCTGCAATGTAGATCGGCCAGACATTGAAAGGAATGATCGTGGCAATTGGTGATGCCGTGGAATCCACCACATAAGCGAGTTCTTCGTGACCAACCCGGTGCATATCAGAAACCGGTCTAACAGTTGTCCCGGTCAGCACCGTGCTGATGGTCCCTCCCTGATGAAATATAATACCCATGATCCAGGCGAAAACCTTGGCAGATACCCTCGAACTCACAAATCGAGCCGCCATGGTTTCGGCAAAGTGGCGCGCCCCACCATTGTGATTCCACAGGCCTAAAAGCCCGCCGAGGGCCCAGAGATAGACGAGAAGTATTTGTGCATACTTTTCACTGCCCAAGCTCGGCACGAGAAACGCATCGATGATATTCAGGCGACCAATTAAGAGCCCGCCAGTAAAGATACCCAGCAACAGAGCAAGCAATACGTTCCGTGTTACAAAACAGATAGTGATCGTGATTGCAGCTGGCAACAATGACCAGAGACCATAATGGCTCTGCACATCCACAGGTCGCGCGTACCAGATAATCAACGAGCCAACAACACAGATGACCAGACCAAGAACTGCGCTCTTGTTCCGAACAGAGACATGCTTCAAGTTAGATCCCTGTCTTTATTCAAGTTTGCTTCCAAATACGTTATCAACAGGAATCGAATCCAGGTCAACTCCTTCCAGGCATCGAACATTAACAGTCCATATTTCGGGTGCCGTGCGAGGCCGACGAAAAGGTAAAATTCCACAGGTGGGACAGAAGTAGTCTTTGGCCGTCCTCGTATGCCACTGATAGAGGGTCAGTTCTGCCAACGGCGTGAGTAGTCGAAGTGCAGAGTCTTCAACCCTGTGGTTCAGGGCACCTCGTTTTCGGCACAACGAACAATCGCAGACCCTGACGTGATCAAGATCCATCTCCACTTCAAACTTGATTTTTCCGCAGTGACATGACCCGGAATAAACGCGTTTCATCGCACCGGTCTGCTTTGGGAGGTAAGTGGCGTGCCACCCAGGTTTTTCCTGAAGCCGGTATCTATTTCTTCTCCTTGGCCCGCCACGATGTACCTGGAAATCCATTGCCCATGCTGAGACAAGCCATTGTATATTTCCCTCGGCATCGAAATAGACATAGGTTCCCTGAACCAGGGTGCGTAGTATTCTATGTTTGGAATTGCACGAACCTCTTTGGAAAGATTGGGTGTACCTCCATGCCAGGCACGAGGATCTCGAATAAGCACGCTACCGGCAGGGGCGGGACAGACTGTACTCAATTTCATCCACTCTGGTTCTTCCTCCAGGTCGGGTATGTTCTCGTGAGAGTGTTGCGTACCTGGAATCTGCCTGGTGGGACCATTGAGCTTATCAAAATCCACCATCAGAAAATTACAGCAAACATAGGGACACGGAAGATCCCGATAGTTCAATCGCCCACTTGGATCCTTGAAGGATCCTACGATAAATTCCTTTCCGGTTTCCTTATTTTTAAAAACGCGGCGATCTCCCATATCAGAATGTAATGGCTGATAGTCAATGGCACCCGGCAGACAAAAATCTCCACCGCCGCCACGTGTAATATAGTCATTCGAATCAAAAATCGAGGTCAGAATTGGCGTCACTGTCGGCAAGTCAATTAGCATCGCCCATTCAGGATGATGAACCTGGTGGCCAGACCGGCTGGCACTACCAAACGAATAGCGATGGGAACCGCGATTTCCGATCCTTTCCTTATCCAGGGTCATCATTTTATGGATGACGCGGTCACATCCATGGCGAATCTTATCCAGTTGATCCGTGTCCAGAACATCACGAACGACAACAAAACCATCCCGGTAAAATATCCGCGTCGCTCGTTCAACTTCTTCAGGTACAACAATTTCAAGCCCCTCAATTCCGTTGTTGGCAGAGAGATATTGGCGTTTCTTTTTAAACTCGGCAGAATCACGATCAACCCCCACCCAGCCAAGTTCGTTTAATGAGAGATTGATGACCTCACTGTCGTCGGACAATTTCACTGAAATGACAGTTTTGTTTTCAACTTTGGCCATACCTTTCCTCTCTAAGGAATGCAATACTTCGAAGCGTACAATCCAGTATAACGATTTTGTGATTACTAGTCTGATGATTGAACCATCTAAACCGTAATCAATACATATAGATATCGGAGGATTAACGTTCAATGAAAACACATGGCATTACAATTTTTCTTTCATTAGCCCTCGGTCTTATCGGTGGCATAAGTGGCCAGTATCTTTTTAATGACTCTCCTGCCATTGAACAAACAACCAAAAATGTCGAAGGAATTGTAAACCCTAATCAGGTCCAAACTGATTTAAATGAGTTAATAGCTGAAATTGATCAACTACAGAAAAAGATAAAATTTCTCGAAGTACAGGTCACTGAGATTTCAAAATCTCAGTCTCAATCTGAAAATAAACCTGACTTCACAATTGTTGAGGAAACAATTGCTAGCATTTCCCGCATTGATAGCCCCGAAACTTCAAACAGAGATAATCTCGTTTCTGCGGGTATTAACCCAGACATTGTAGACGATATTTTACAACGCATCAGCCAACAGCAATATCGACGTCTGCAACTAAATAATCTTATCGAGCGAGCTGATGACTCTGATAGACAACAATACACGCAGGAGCTAAGTGAACTCAGTCAAAATAGAATTCTTCTGCGGTCAGAGTTGGGAGATGATGCTTATGATCAGTATCTTTTTGCCAGCGGTCAGGATAACCGTGTGAAAGTACTATCAGTAATGTCAGGCTCACCTGCGGAAACTTACGGATTTCAAAGTGAGGATATTATTCTGTCCTACAATGAGCAGAAAATTTTGAGCTGGCGAGACTTGCGAAAAGCCACATTACAAGGCGAAATTGGCAGCTATACAAACGTCGAAATTTTGCGAGATGGTTCCAGGATGAATTTTAGTGTCCCACGCGGAACCCTCGGTGTTCAACTCGCAGCAGTGCAATTGCAGCCCGGACAATAAATCTTCTCAAGCGCCGTTCCTGTTCCTATGGAACCCTCTAAAAGCTAAAGGGTATGATTACTCGATCGATCAATTGATGAGCATTTACGCATACCATGAAAGGAGTAATTCTGGACGCAGGTAGCCTCGGAAAAGGTGAGGTTGATTTATCGCCTATTACAGATCTTCTGGACGAATGGCAGGTTTACGGTACCAGTAGTCCCACAGAAACGATTGAAAGAATCGGGGAAGCGACCGTCGTTCTTTCCAACAAAATTGTTCTGGATGAAGAAAAATTTTCAATAGCGGGAAAACTGCGATTAATCAGTGTCATGGCAACCGGCACCAACAATATTGACCTTGATGCAGCGAAAAGAGCTGACATTACCGTCAGCAACGCGGTGGCCTACGCCACTCCTTCCGTGGTCCAGCACACCATTAGCCTGATGTTGGCGCTTTCAACAAATCTTCCAGCCTATATTCACGACGTAAAATCAGGGGCCTGGCAAAAGGCCCCGGCATTTTGTATGTTAGACCATCCAATATCGGAATTAGATGGCAAGGTCCTCGGCATAGTCGGTTTTGGGGAATTGGGTAGCAGCGTCGCCGCTGTTGCCAGAGCGCTAGGGATGAAGGTCCTGATTTCACAACGACCTGGCTGCACAAACGAATCCAAATATCGTCTGCCATTTGATGATCTTATCAGTGAAGTGGATTATCTTAGTCTTCATTGCCCCCTCACAGCGGAAACTGAAAACCTGGTTAATCTTGCAACTCTTAAAAAAATGAAATCATCTGCCTTTCTTATCAATACGGCGCGCGGCGGACTCGTGGATGCAGCGGATCTGTTGCAGGCACTTGGATCAAATATTATCGCAGGTGCGGCGGTTGATGTATTAAACACAGAACCACCACCCGAAAATGATCTCCTGACTAACGCTAATCAGAACAATCTAATCGTCACTCCCCACAATGCCTGGGGAGCAATCGAGTCCAGGCAACGGCTGGTTCAGCAAATGGCCGATAATATCAATGGATTCCTTACGGGAAAGCCCATACGGGTCGTTACTAAATGACGACTCTGGACCAATTTGAAAGTGTTTTCAGATCGGCTGTAAAGCCAGTCTATCGACACGAGCCTGCCTCCATCCGTCGGGCTGTCATCATCACTGACCTGGATCAGGATTTGGCACAAGAATTTGCCGGGCGGGTGCAACAACTTCTCTCTCCGCAGCAAGTCAACCGATGGGAACTCATCACCGGAGACCAATACAGCACTACCCTCGACCTACTTCACCTGATTGACGAAAAAGACATGGATCTCATCTGCTGCTACCGCAATATGCATAGCCAGGCCTGGCAGCATCCACACAGCCTGGGCTCACATCTTGATGTACTCATACAAAAAACATCATCGCCGGTATTGGTGCTGCCGCATCCCCATGCGGGTTATGCCTACGATCATGCTTTCGACGATATCCGGCAAGTACTGGCGATGACAGATCATATGACGAACGATGACCTCCTGGTGAGCTATGCGGCAGAATTCGCCGGACCAGGCGGCCACCTACATTTAGCCCATATTGAGGATGATATTATTTTTGCTCGTTACATGGAGGCCATCAGCAAGATTCCTACGATTGATACGCAAAGCGCTGAAGCAGCACTTAAGTACCAGCTGCTCAAATATCCTCGTGAATATATGGATTCATGCAAGTCTGTACTATCTTTGATGTATCCGGGATTGAGTATCAACAGCATTGTGACCTACGGACATCACCTCCAAGAATACTTGGTTTATGTAGATGATCTGAAAATCAACCTTCTTGTGATGCGCGGCAAAGATGAAGATCAGCTGGCGATGCATGGGTTGTCTTATCCACTGGCCATAGAACTGCGCCAGATACCTATATTGATTGTTTAACAGAAGTAGCCATGGAATACGTAGCACACGAAGCTAGTGAAGGTATCACCCTGTTCTTCAGCTTTATCTTGTTTCTTATGGTTTTGTCCCTCGCGCTGGAAGAAAAAATTCATGCGCAAAAATCAATCATCGTCAGTTTTTTTGCCATCATTTGCCTGGTGATAGCAACTGCATTAGGTTTGCTGCCGTTTGGTGAAGTGACATTGCCTAACGGCCATCACGTTTCGATTACAGTTTATATCCCAGCGGTGGATTGGGGTGTCATCGCCATCATTCTCGGATCCAGCATTTTCGTCGACGTGACCTCGAGGTCCGGACTATTTACATGGGTTGCAATCAAGTTAACCAAAGCTTCCGGCGGAGACTCACTGAAGTTACTCTGGTACTACGGATTCCTGACCGTGGTGTTTTCCGCGGTCCTTAATAATGTTACGGCCATGATCATTATTGGTTCACTAACTTCAGTTTCACTGAATAAACTGGACAAAGCGGACAAGTTACTGGGTTTTCTGCTGATCGAGGCTCTATTGACAAATATTGGTGGCCTGATGACCTTAATCAGTTCCGTGCCCAATATCATAGTCGGTAGTGCCGCGAATATTTCCTTCATTCAATTTTTTATTACAGCCAGCCCTTATGTATTTGTCGCCACCATCCTGACCATTATTCTCGGTGCAAGAATATTTGCCATAAAGGCTCTAACAGACGAATCAGACATTGCTGAGTCGGCAGTTCTCATTGAAACATTCGATGAAAACGACGGTATCGAAAGCCGGGGATTTTTCTGGTTTGGTGCTAGCATGCTTTTATTATTTATCATTACGATCGCCACCACCTCGATACTCCCGGTTGCACGAGAACTCGGCATGGGATTCGTTGCGCTTTCTTTCGCGGTCATCATGCTCATGCGCTATAAATCTGAAGTAGATCAGTTTTATCGATCAGTTGATTGGGATTTGATCACCTTCTTCATCACATTGTTTGTCGTTATTAACGTGATGGAGCATGCCAAGGTGCTGGAATTGATTGGGGAAGGAATCTCGCTTGTCATTGGTTCAGAGGAATCCCTGTTTGGCACAGGCGCTCTGCTGGTATTGTCGGCAACTTTCAGCTCCGTCACCGACAACATCCCGCTGGCAGCGATGCTGGCAAAGATTTTGACAGCTGCTGGCACGGCTTCTGATTCCTCACTCTGGTGGGCAGTTGTATTCGGTGCAAATCTCGGCGGCAATCTCACACCTATCGGAAGCGCCTCCACACTCGTCGCGGTGACCATCATCCATAAAAATGATATTCATCTGAGTTTCGCTGGGTTCGTAAAAGTTGCAATCCCTTTCGCCATCGCCCAAATACTTCTCGCCCTGATCTACGTTCTGGTGTTCCTGTACTAGATAGTTCTTTCCGGACAACCACTAGCGCTTACCAGATAGATACACGCTCCTCGGGTGGCAGGTATAGCGCATCACCTTGCTGGATGTTAAATGCTGAATACCATTCATCGACATTACGCACCACACCGTTGACGCGAAATTTGTTTGGCGAATGTGGATCGGACTTTAAGTAGCGCAGGCTTACTTCTTCTCGCAGTTTGGTACGCCTCTTCTGAGCATTTGCCAGGAAGAAACGTTGCACACCTGTTAGTCCATCGATGACAGGTGGGACCGATCCATTCAAGGAGAGCTGGTAGGCATGATAGGCAACGACCAGGCCACCCAGGTCACCAATGTTCTCACCCATCGTAAATTTACCATCGACGAAATGACCCGGAAGCGCTTCATATTTATCGAATTGCTCTCCCAGCCTCGTTGTACGCGTTTCGAACGCATTTCGATCTTCATCTGTCCACCAGTTTCGCTTCACACCCCTGGCATCGGATTTTGAACCCTGATCGTCGAAACCATGCCCCATTTCATGTCCGATGGTTGTACCAATCGCGCCATAGTTCACGGCTGGGTCGGCGGCTGGATCGAAATAGGGTGCTGTTAGATATGCAGCAGGGAAAACGATCTCGTTAAAGGCTGAAAAATAATAAGCATTCACAGTCTGCGGCATCATGAACCATTCCTCCCTATCAGTAGGGCGTTTTAGGCGGGCCACATCATAATCCTCGAAGAACGTCCTGATCCTGAGGGCGTTGCCGAATAGATCATCTTTTTCGATAACGATGGCATCCAGATCGAGCCACTGATCCGGATAGCCGATTTTGGCCCGAAATGCTGCCAACTTCACCCGTGCCTCTTTTTTAGTTGCATCACTCATCCAGGTCAGCGCGTCTATTCGTTCACCATAGGCTTTGCGCATATTTTCGACCAGTGCTTGCATCTGCTTTTTTGATGACTCGTGAAAATGGCGTTCGACGTAGATCTGACCCAGCGCCTCACCCAGGCCTGTTTTTGCGCCAACCCTGCCGACACCACGTTTCCAACGTTGCAGTGGTTTTTCCAACCCGTTAATTTCTTTTTCCCAGAAGTTGAAGTTAGCGGTATCGATCTCCTCAGATAGCAAACTCGCGTGATTGGAAATCATGTGGTAAGTGAGGTATGTCTTCCAGGTTAGCAGTGGTAGAGTATTAATGAGTTCTATCAGTGGCGAAATTGTATCGGGATGGGACACATTCACTTCAGCAAGATCATCGTGTCCAGCAGAAGTAAGAAATATTTTCCAGTCAAATCCCGCATAGTCAGAATCAAGATTTTTCACCGTGGTGGGGTTATAAGTCTTATCACGATCACGGCGGTCAGAACGAATCCACTGGTATCTGGCAATGCTCGTTTCAAGTTCCAGGATGGATTCTGCCTTCCTGGAAGTCCCATCCATACCGGCGAAGTCGAGCATCTCTGCAATATGTGTGAGATAAGCTCCGCGAATCTTGTCGAACCGTTCCGAGTCCTCAAGGTAATAGTCCCGGTCAGGCAAACCCATCCCGCTTAAGCCAATATTAATGTTGTATTTGTCCGGGTTGCTCGGGTCAACGCCAAGACTTGTGGTGATAGGGCTGATGCCACCGACATAATATTGCTTGCCAAATTCAGCGGTGAGAGCAGCGGTATTTTCAATACCTGCTATTCGGTCAAGATCTGCCTGTAGTGGTTTGATACCCAGCTTGTTAACGGTCTGTGTATCCATCCAGCTCGCGTAGTAATCGCCTACCTTTTGTTCCGGTGTGCCCTTGGCTCCACTTTTTTCACCTAGCTCTTCAATAATATCGCGAACTCTTTGCTGCGCCCTTTCATGGACGATAAGGCTCACACCATAGCTGGTTCGTTCAGGTGGTATTTCATTGCTATCAAGCCAGGCGCCATTAACGTACCGGAAAAAATCATCGCCGGGCTTAACACTTTCATCTCTTGCTGTGAGGTCAACACCCCAGTTACCGAAGACGGCTTGTGCGTTCTCTTTTGTCGTATCTGCTGCGCCAGCATCAGGCTTCGACTGCTCCGCGCGGCTCAAGCTGGTTTCAGAATTGTCACAGGCGACCAACATGAGAAAAAGAGGTGCCAGCAGGTAATTTCGCATGGGCATGTTCATTCTATTAAATAAATTGACCGGGGATTATATGTGAGAAAGGTCGATAATTGTCTACCAGATTGCATTAGTGTAAAAAATGCGTCATTTTTGCCGGACGAAACTCATAAGGGCACGTTGATGATCAGGACACTGAACTTATTGATCGCGTTGATCGCTTTCGTCGCGACAGCCACAACCCGAGCCGAGATTCTTATCGGCTTTGATGAGGCAGGGAGCAAGAAGCAGCGGGCGCTGGAAGCTGTATTTGACAAGCACCTTGATGCGAAGGAGCTTGATGCCTGGCTGAAGCAATTTTCTGCGAAACCACACCATGCAGGGTCCAAGGCTGGTAAGGAAGTGGCCGAGGCAATTGCACGGATGTTTACATCCTGGGGATTCGATACAGAAATTGAACAATATTACATTCTGCTGCCCACTCCGGATAAACGCCGACTGGAATTGATCGCTCCTACAAAGTTCAAGGCCTCATTACGAGAGGTGTCCCTGGACGACGACCCAAGCACTTCGGTTAGGAAAAATTTATTACCTCCATACAATGCTTTTTCGGTCGACGGTGATGTTGAAGGTGAGCTGGTTTTTATCAACTATGGGCGACCAGAGGATCATGAATTGCTGGAACGATACGGGATTGACCTTACGGGAAAAATCGCGATTGCGAAATATGGTAAAACCTGGCGTGGCATCAAACCCAAACTAGCAGCAGAAAAAGGTGCAATTGCCACCATCATCTACTCAGATCCTGCGGATGATGGTTACGTAAAAGGCGACACCTACCCCACCGGTCCCTTCAAGCACGAAAGCGGTGTGCAACGCGGCTCCGTGATGGACATGCCCACCTATCCTGGCGACGTTCTCACACCCGGGGTGGGTGCAACCAGGGTCGCAAAACGGCTGGCGATCAGGGATGTGACTACCATCACGAAAGTCCCGGTCTTGCCGATTTCATACAAGGATGCATTACCACTCTTGTCTGCGATGGGCGGAGCGGTAGTACCCGCTGAGTGGGCAGGTGGGTTGCCCATTACCTATCATCTCGGGCCAGGTCCCGCCAAGGTTCGACTTAAAGTACAATTTGATTGGAACCAGGTCACTGCCTACAACGTAATCGCTCGATTGAAAGGAAGCCGGTATCCTGACGAGTGGGTCATTCGGGGCAATCATCATGACGGCTGGAATCACGGCGCCGCGGATCCCTTGAGCGGCCTGGTTGCCTTGTTGGCGGAAGCGCAGTCCGTAGCCGAATTGGCAAAATCAGGAAGCCCGCCTGCCAGAACAATCATATATGCAGCCTGGGATGCCGAAGAACCTGGATTGATTGGTTCAACGGAATGGTCAGAGCATCATGCGCAGGCGCTAAAAACGCATACCGTGGCCTACCTCAACACCGACGGAAACAGCCGTGGATTTGTGAGTATTGGCGGCAGCCATTCACTCGAACGATTTTTCAATCAAATCATGGTTGATGTGACAGACCCACAAACAGGCGTGCCGTTAAATACCCGTTTGCGGGCTAATATCACCATTAATGGTAAAGAAGAAGAACAAAAAACGATTGCTGACAAGGATTATATTCGTCTCTATCCACTGGGCTCGGGTTCCGACTACACACCTTTCCTGCAGCACCTGGGTATCGCATCAGCTCACCTGAGCTTCTCCGGTGAAGGCAGGAATGGCAGTTACCACACCTTATATGACACTTATGAACACTACACTTCCTGGCGTGATCCCGGGCTTAAATATGGTATCGCCCTGGCACAGGTTGCTGGAAGAGCGACTCTGCGGCTGGCTAATGCCAGGGTGCTACCCTTTGACTTTGTCAATTTGGTGGCCAATATCGCGACCTATATTGAAGAGCTGGAATCACTGGCGGACAAGATGCGCGAGGACACGTCAACAACCAACAATCTGATTGAGGATGGTTCATACAGGATCGCCCTCGACCCTACTAAATCGTTAGGCCCACCGATTCGAAAACAAGAAGTACCTTTTTTTAATTTTGCACCCTTGAAGAATTCGTTATCGAGATTGCGAAAGATGGCTAACCTGCTGGACAAGACGTCGAAGAATAATGCATTGCCATCTAATAAGTTGGTCGAAATAAACAGGCTTCTATATACAAGTGAACGTCGCCTGACCCGCAATGAAGGATTGGCAGGCCGCCCCTGGTATAAACACCATATCTATGCTCCTGGTTACTACACAGGCTATGGCGTGAAGACAATTCCTGGCGTCAGGGAGTCAATCGAAAACCGTCAGTTCGATAAGGTAGCAGCGCAAATTGATATTGCAGCTGAGGTCCTTGACTCACTTACAAGTCAGCTTGAAGTGATCGAAGAGACCTGGAGCAATGCAGACTAAGGGGAAAGCTCCGATATCAGCTACCGGAAAAAAGCGCAACAGTATCAGGTCGTTACCATGGAAAGTAGAACCGAGGAATCAAAACAAAACCTAGCCACTACTACGATGTGATTACCTGGGATCAAGAACGCGACAAACCTTACCAGATCCGTCCATGGTGTTGCAGTAGGACAAACAATCAAAATGCTATAATGGTGCCGGATTCGAAAGCAGGCTGATTGATGCAAAACATCACTACCGGCAATGGTGATATGGGGGAAACCGCCACAGTACGGGATTCTCTGCTGGCGGCCTTGGTTGCACTGACCCGATTACACCACAAACCATTCTCCGCGGAGAGCCTGATCGCAGGGTTGCCGCTGGAGGCCGGGCTGCTCACGCCTGATCTCTTTGTGCGGGCAGCAGTGCGTGCTGGATTTAATGCAACACACCTCGAGCGTGAACTGCATGAAATCAACACGTTAGTGCTTCCTGTGGCACTGATCCTAAAGGATGGTAACTGCTGCATCCTTTTGTCCATGCAGGACCAGGAAGTCAGCGTGATGTTTCCTGATGAACAGGACAAAACCCATGATATGGATCTCGACACAATTAGAGCGAGATATAGTGGGTACTGCCTGTTCTTCAAGCCGGAGTACAAGGCACAAGACGCAGAAACAGAAAACTACAGCGACCACTGGTTTTGGAGCACCATTAGAAAATCCAGGGGGCTCTACTCAGAAGTCCTGGTGGCCTCTCTGCTGATTAACCTGTTCGCGCTGGTGACGCCCCTGTTCATCATGAACGTCTACGACAGGGTGGTACCAAACGAGGCTATCGAAACACTTTGGGTTCTTGCCTCCGGCGTAGCCATTGTCTTTTTATTCGATCTGGTCATGAAATCCCTGCGTGGTTACTTCATCGACACCGCGGGGAAAAGAGCAGATATCCTCTTATCTTCAAAAACATTTTCCAGAGTCATGGACATAAAATTGAGTGCGAGGCCCAGCCGGGTTGGTAGCTTCGCTAACAATTTGCAGGAATTTGACAGCTTCCGCGAGTTTTTCACTTCGACAACGATTATCGCAATTATTGATCTCCCCTTTGTTTTCCTTTTTGTGCTTCTCATTTATAGCATTGGCGGAATTCTGGCTTCAGTACCGCTGGTTGCGATTCCACTGATCGTGATCGTTAGTATGATCTTCCAAAGACCACTACAAGAACTAGTCAACAACACATTTATTGAATCAGCCAGAAAGCACGCCATGTTGATTGAAACGCTCACTGCTCTTGATACGGTGAAAAGCACAAGAGCAGAAGGTGTTATGCAACACAAATGGGAATCATTTAATGCCAGAATTGCAAAGCTTTCGCTCAAATCCAGGTTCCTGTCACTCACCACCATAAATATCGCACAGGCGGTGCAACAAATAGGCACGGTTGCCATCGTAATCCTCGGTGTATACGCCATCCTCGAAGGGAACTTGTCCGTCGGCGGCCTGATCGCCTGCACTATTCTCACCGGCAGATGCCTTGCGCCAATGGCACAAGTTGCCAGTATCCTGACCCGGTACCATCATTCCATCGCTTCATATAACGCTATCGACCGGGTGATGGCACTACCGGTGGAAAGACCAGAAGGTCGCAAGTTCCTACATCGCCCGGACATTAATGGCGACATAGAATTCCGGAATGTGACGTTTCATTACCCGGAACAGCAGATACCCGCGATCAAAGATATCTCTTTCACCATAAAGGTGGGTGAAAAAGTTGGCATTATCGGTAAAACCGGTTCCGGCAAGAGTACCATGCAGAAACTGATGATGAACTTTTATGACCTGTCTGAAGGCAGCATTCTTGTCAGTGGAACAGATCTAAACCAACTGGACCCGACTGATCTTAGACGAAACATTAGTTACGTACCCCAGGATGTGACCTTGTTCAATGCGACAATCAGGGAAAACATCGTACTCGGTACGCCCCTTAGTACCGATGAATCCGTTCTGGCTGCTGCCGAACTGGCTGGCATCAGTGAATACCTGAATGAACATCCGGAAGGTTACGACCTGATTGTGAGTGAAAGAGGCGGCAACCTCTCTGGCGGTCAACGCCAGGGTATCGCCATCGCCCGCGCCCTGGTTAACGGCGCCTCAATTCTGCTGTTGGACGAACCCACCAATGCCATGGATAACACCACTGAACTGGTTTTCAAGAACCGATTTGCAGACTATATCGAGGCACGAACGCTGATCCTCGTCACACATAAAACTTCCATGTTGTCCTTGGTCGATCGTCTCCTGGTGTTAAATAACGGCCAACTGGTGGCCGACGGCCCCAAAAATGAAGTACTTACAGCCTTGAGCGGCTCGTAATAAAATAGCCCTGAGCGGCTCGTAATAAGATCGCCCTGAGCGGCTGGTAAAAGATAATGGTGAAAAAAGAAGACATTGATTTTATGCCTGACACCTACGCCGCAGAGGTGGAATCGACCCCTGTAGCAGCACATGCGATCTTGTGGGTGAGTGTTGTCTTTCTTGTTGTCGCAATCATCTGGGCGAACCTGGCAAAGTTAGATGAAGTTACCCATGCAGATGGCAGAGTTATCCCGTCAGGCCAGATCCAGGTAGTTCAGAACCTGGAAGGTGGAATCCTGGCTGAAATCCTGGTCAAGGCAGGTGACCGAGTAACAAAAAATCAAAGCCTGATTCGCATGGATGACACCCGTTTTGCGTCTTCCTTTAACGAGGGGATTCTGACTTCGCAATCCCTGCGGGCAAGAGTTGCGCGACTGCAAGCCGAAATTAGCGGTGATGCTTTTAGATCCCCCGAAGGCTTCCCACCGGAACACGCGGATATTATTGAAGACGAACTCCAGCTATATAACTCAAGGCAACGTGAACTCAGTTCCAGGATCGATATCCTGAACCAGCAACTAACCCAGCATAGACAGGCATTAGCTGAATTACGGGCGGAGGAAAAAAAGCTCATACGAAATGCAGACCTTGCGCGGCAGGAACTCGCCCTGACGGAACCGCTTGTAGAAACCGGCGCAGTTTCGAAAGTAGAATTGCTACGCTTGCAGGTTGCAGTGAACGAATCTTTCGGCAGGTTGGAGGTAACCCAGCTGACCGTACCCAAGGCACAAGCGATTATCGCAGAGGCTCAGGAAAAGATACGAGAGCGACGGCGGATATTTGTGAGCGCATCAAGAACTGAAATGAATGAAGCCAAAACCCAACTTAACCGATTGAACATTTCGAATGTGGCACTTGAGGACAGGGTTAATCGTACCGATGTTCAGTCCCCGGTTGACGGCACCGTGAAACAAATCCTGGTTAACACGACCGGCGGCGTGATCCAGCCAGGAATGGACCTGATTGAAATTGTACCCTCCAACGATACCCTGCTGGTGGAAGCCAAGATAAGACCTTCAGATATTGCCTTCATTCATCCAGGGCAGCAGGCAATCGTAAAACTCACAGCCTATGATTTCGCCATCTACGGGGGCCTGGATTCGGTTCTCGAACTCATCAGCGCCGACACTATTACCGATGAAACCGGTGAACACTTCTTCCAGATCAGGGTAAGAACCAATAAAAACCATCTGGGCCCGGATAGTAATCCACTTCCCATTATCCCGGGGATGATTGCAACGGTGGACATCATCACGGGTGAAAAAACTGTCATGGACTATATCCTGAAGCCGCTCAAACGAGCCCAGGCATCAGCACTATCCGAACGGTGAGCGCTTGAGTTAACCCGAATAACGCTGATTAAAGTGTTTCCTGCACACTGAGATATAGTCGTCGTTGCCACCGATGACTACCTGTTCACCACTACTCACAACGCGTCCGCCCTCGTCAATCCTGAGCACCATGGTTGCCTTGCTGCCGCAATGGCAAATTGCTTTTATTTCTTTCAGGTTATCGGCCCAGGCAAGCAGGTATTTACTGCCTTCAAATGGTTCTCCTTGAAAGTCCGTGCGCAGGCCATAGGCCAGGACGGGTATATCGAGTTCATCCGTTACCCTGCCGAGTTGATGAACTTGTTCCTTCGAAAGGAACTGCGCTTCATCAACCATCACACAACTTAATGTCGCCGATGCGTTCTTGTCCTTGACGATGCCAAACAGATCATCCGATGAGCTGAAAATATGTGCGTCGGCCTCGAGTCCAATGCGAGATGTCACTTTGCCTTTGCTGTACCTGCTGTCAATTTCCGAAGTCATCAGCAATGTCCGCATACCTCGCTCCTGGTAGTTGTAGCTGGACTGCAGGAGCGATGTGGACTTGCCTGCATTCATAGACGAATAGTAAAAATAGAGTTTGGCCATCTCTAATCGAGCTCAGCGACCCTTGAAAGCAGGTTTTCTTTTTTCCATAAAGGCTTTGCGGCCTTCCTTGTAGTCTTCACTATCAAAACAGGCATCAACCATCGTATTAACGCTGTCAAGATCACGTTTCCCGGAATCCTTCATGGCTTCATTCACAGCTGCCTTCGCGGCTTTGACTGTCAAGGGGGCGTTACTGGCAATCAACGTTGCATAATCCCTGACCTGTCGTTCAAGTTCCTGCCTCGTAACAAGGAAATTAATCAGACCAATTCGCAGTGCTTCATCGGCATCCAGAAATCGCCCACTGAACATAATATCTTTAGCCCTTGAAGGGCCGACAAGATCACTGAGGATCTTTAGCCCGCTGTAGTCATATCCAAGACCGAGTTTAGCTGCTGGTATCCCAAACGTGGAATCGACCGTCGCAAACCTAACATCTGCGCTAAGGGCAGTGGCCAGACCACCACCAATGCAAAATCCCTGGATCATGGCTATGAGAGGTTTATCCAGCTTCCACAGCCAATGATTGGCATTTGCAGACACGGCTCCGTACTGCTTTTTCTGTTCGGCATTACCACGCTTTGAATCAAACTCTGAAATGTCTGCGCCTGAAACAAAGGCCTTGTCCCCTGCCCCTTTCATTACGACAACCCGTACCTTGTTATCATCCTGGAACGACTCCAGAATTGTTCCCAGGCCTTCCCACATTTCCAGGGAGATTGCATTTCTTCGCTCAGGATTGTTAAACGTAATCCAGCCGATTCCATCTTCGATGTCGGCTAACATTTTCGTGGTGTTGAGCTTCATAGTTGACATTCTTGTGTAGAAAGATACTTAAATAGCGTGCTTGTCTCGCAACTCGTTGATCTCGTCCGGAGAAAAGCCCATCTCCTGCAACACTTCCTCATTGTGTTCACCCAATTCAGGCCCAGGACGTTCGAACGAATCTTCGCTAGCAAACGCAGACATGTTGATAGGTGAGCGAACGAGATTGAACTCTCCCAATGTCGCATGACTGACGGGTCGTTCCATCTTTAGAAATTTCACCTGCTCATCTTCGAAGGCTTCGCCTATATTGTATATTGGCCCGCAGGGACAACCCGCGTCATTCATTTTCAGCACAAACTCAGCCGTACCTTCTAGACTCGTGATTGCGTTCATTTCCGAGAAGAGTTCGTGCCGGTGTTTGACACGATCCCCGGGGTTATTAAATCGTTCATCTTCCGACAGTTCCGGCACTTGCATCTTCTCGCAAAAAGCCCTGAACATCTTGTTGGTGCTCGCCGCAAGATTGACTTTCCCATCCTTGGTATCAAACACACCCATCGGAGAATTCGTAGGGTGATTATTTCCCTCCTGGGATGCTATTTCGCCACGCATGGTGTATCTGGCTCCCTGGAAATCCAGCTTGCACAACATGGACTCCAGCAATGAGGTGTGAACCCATTGACCTTCACCTGTTTTTTCCCGATGCAGCAGTGCCAACAATATACCCTGGCCGAGGAACATTCCCGCTGAAGTATCACTGATGGCGATACCCACACGCATGGGACCCCGATCCGGTTCACCTGTTATTGACATGAGCCCGCTGGTTCCCTGAACAACCTGGTCAACGCCGGGACGTTTGCTATAGGGTCCATCCTGGCCGAAGCCGGATATGCTCGCGTAAATAATTGAAGGATTAACTTTCCTGACTGACTCATAATCCACACCGAGTCGGAACTTCACCTCCGTCCTGAAATTTTCAACGATGACATCGGCCTTTTTTGCGAGTGCCATAAATAAGTCACGGCCTTCATCAGATTTAAGGTTAATCGTTATGCCGCGTTTGTTACGATGCAGATTCTGGGAATCAGGACCATGGCGCCTGCCAGTTACATCGCCAGTTCCTGATGAGGGTGGTGGTTCAATACGAATGACATTAGCACCCCAATCCGCTAACAACCTAACCGCAGTAGGACCAGCACGTGCAATAGTAAGGTCAAGAATGGTATAGCTGGCAAGCGGCAGGCTGGACATCAACGGTTTTCCAACAATGATCTCAATTCCAACGCAATCTCACTCAGCTTGACTTGTAATGTACGCGTATTCCTCGGCCCCATTCGGATCAACTGTTTTTGTGCCGCGCTCAGAGATTCAAGTTTCTTATCCTCGAACCGATACATCACAACTGGCCTTACCAACCTGATGGGTTCGTTAATTACCGGTGTCTCAAGCAGTCGGCCGATAGCCCGGAATACAACGTCATCAAATTTTTTGTTTGGATAGCCAAGTTCATCATATGCTTCCTGCAACATTGGTTTTACCAGAAGGAAGAACTCGGCTGCACGTCGAGCGTCAAGGGATACCACAACCGCGGTAAAAAAGTCGTAACGTTTATAGGAAACGTTATCGAGTAAGTAAACCTCATCAGAAATCTGTCGAACCAGAAACGGACCTTCAGGCGTCAAGATCCGGACCGGCTCTTTCACTACCTGTCCATTAGCGACGCCGTCAACGAACGCTACGAACTTACGAATCAGTTCATTAGGCGACAACCAGACGTTCACCCCTTCATGTCGTGTCAGACTGACCACGCCATCACGAATTAACTGATCACTGTCGTCGAGCAGTGGAAGCACAAATGCAGGTCCAGCCTCTTCTAGTATTTCAACCGGCTCCACAACCACGGTTTCTAACTCAATTTCAGTTTCAGGTTCCGCTTCGACCACCACAGGTTCCGGTTCTGGAATAGCAATAGGCTGTGATACAACCTGAGGCTCCGGTTCTGTGGATGTCACTGAATAAATAATAAATCCAACAATAGCGAGACCGACAACAACGAGGGCAATGATGATGGGTCGATTTTCAGACATTAATGACTCTGCCTTTTGGTATTATTTCATTTTCAGCGCATACGAATACAAGAACAACAGCAATTACGTCGTTCCAGTTCTTCCATCATAATTTCATTGGCGGAAAAACTACAGCCCTATCCAGCCTGCTAGACAGTCTTGATGCAGGCATCCAGATATTTCATGGTTCTCCTGTATTACTTGCAGATTCTGAAAAACGTGCTGCTGAGCAGAGGGAAATATATCTAAGACTGGTTGCCGAAGACACACAAATGGTCCAATAAGCACGTAATAATCACAGCCCTATCCAGAGCGTGCTCTTTTTGCGTCCACCAGACACTGTATAAGCAGAAGCCCTGTTTCTGAAGCTGTACGTCCGTAGCTAATAACCCCATCTTTATGGCCTCCCATCGACAAGATACCGGGAAGCTCAGAATCGCTAACGCAACGCTGCACTGCCACAGCCATCCCGGGGGTGCCATAGGGAATATCGGGATCAGTGATCGGTATCTTCAATTGAGCGGCAGCTTTCCAAATGTCTGGACTATGAACATGAAACACACACGTAACGTCATTTTGCACTTCATAGATGACCGCGTGGGTAAGCGACTCGGAGGAAGGTTTAACCAAACCCCTGGAGGCAATCGCATTCATTTTGGAATTCCAGTCAGTGACTTCGGCATAATGCTTAAGTTTCGTCGTTGCTATATATCCAGTCTGTGTGCCTGATATCAGAAAGCCACTACTCGTGCGTTGGCTGAGATTTCCAAAGCTGTAACCATCATAACGGTCATCGTCTTGCCCGATAATGCCTACTTGCCTGAACAGGAATCTCCAGGCATCTATTTCGGTCACTTCGATGTTAAGCAGATCATCATTGACGTGATCGAGCTGAAACTTGATCACCCCTTCAGGCGTGCTCAAGTTTTTCCCTCCATCACTCTGAGACTTTCATCAAATGGCGGTTTTACTATGCCTATTTCGGTGATGATACCGGTAACGAGGTTAGCTGGTGTCACATCAAACGCTGGATTCGCCACATTAATGTTGTCAGGTGAAATCTGTTCGCCCTTCCAGTGGGTTACCTCTGTGGGATTGCGTTGTTCGATCACGATGTCGGCCCCTGATTCAGTATTGATATCAATGGTGGAGACAGGACAGGCAACATAAAAGGGTATATTAAAATGCTGGCACAATACGGCGAGATTCAACGTACCAATCTTGTTGGCGACATCACCGTTTGCCACGATTCGATCTGCACCAACCAGCACCATGTCAACGTCACCACTGGCCATCATGTGAGCCGCCATATTGTCGGTGATCAAAGTGCAGTCGACACCGACCGATTGCAACTCAAAAGCAGTTAAGCGGGCACCTTGCAGAAGTGGGCGGGTTTCATCAACAAACACATGAACTTTTACCCCTTCCTCAAAAGCCCGATAGATTGGCGCGAGCGCCGTGCCTAATTCCGATACCGCAAGGGAACCTGCATTACAATGGGTGAGGACATTTGGATATTGCCTTACCAATGCAACACCATGGTCCCCGATTTGATGACAGGCTTCGATATCTTCCTGGTGAATTGCAATAGCTTCGGCCTCAAGGCGCTCGAGCAATTCCCTGGTGTCGCCAAACTTATCGGAGGCAACCCCCATCATTCTGTTCACTGCCCAGGAAAGGTTTACCGCTGTAGGTCTTGCACTGATGAGATATTCAGCACGATCGCTAAGACTTTGCTTTAACTGCGTCAACGGCAGCCTGGTTTCAAACAGATCGACCAACAAACCATAGGCCGCTGCAATCCCGATGGCGGGTGCTCCCCTCACTGCTAATGTCTGAATGCATTCAAAAACATCTTCAACCTGATGGCAGGCAATCAATGATCTATCTCGAGGCATGCGTCGCTGGTCAAGTATCCGCAAGGTCCTGTTGTCCCATAGCACGGCCCTTGGCAGAGCGTTAAGACTTTTCACCGTTCTGTCAGATTTTGTCACGCCCGAAGTTCGGCAACCATCTGCAATCGGGCCTCTGATTCAACAAAGGTAAAACCTCCACTGGTACGATCAGTGAAATCGCCATATCGGCTCTTCATTTCTGCCACGATGTTACCCGGCTCATCCATTACACCGAAAGTGCCAAGCATTTCATCGGTAATCAATTCACCCATCTCCTTCCATTTGCCTTGCTTTGACATCCCGTTCAACTCACTCTGCATATCACCCCAACCGTGAACACCGAGGACATTTTTATAAGCAGGCGTTGAACCGTAAAAAG
>JAPUGI010000152.1 GCA_027292925.1 Gammaproteobacteria bacterium | reverse complement strand
TCGTCATGCGGATGTTCCAGTCTTGCAGGAACGCTCCCGGTTTCTCCAGCAGGTTAAAGGTTCTCATGGCACCCCGCACGACGTGAATTTCTTCGCGTGAAGCAGCACTGATCGCATCCCGAAATGCCAACCTTAACCATCTCTTCAATGAATCAGCCTGATCCAGCATTCTGCCTTCCATCACCGCTGCTGCCCGTTTGATACCGCTTCTATCTTCTCTCAAGCTCGTATTGAATATAGGTCGAAGCTGCTGCTTAGTTCTCTTATCAAAATACAGAGCACGAGTAGCCGGATCAGTGGTCTCTGCCAGGACATCCGTCAGAATATGGGCATGCAAAATACCAGTACTACAACCGCGTCCGTAGAGTGGATTGGTCCTTAACGCCGCGTCCCCAACTGCAAAAAAATTGTAGGCAGCAGGCTTACCGTCGTTAACAAAGTATCGCCACTGGGCCTGTATATCGCCTATCCCAAACGGCTCAGTTGTCGGATGACTACGCTCTGGGTCGATCCATCGCTCTAGACCCGGGATCAGTTGGCATATATGTAGAAAGGATTCGCCGTTTCTGACAGCGACCTGGAGTTTTTTTTCGCCAAAAGGCAAACAAATAATGACAGCGAAGTTACCGTTGTCCCCCGGGAAGACCCCATATTTCAGATAACCGAGATCACCAGCGCCTCGTTTTTCGTCCCTCGGTGGTTCTTGTTGTCCTTCATTTAAGGCAAAGTGCCGTGTGAAGTAGACGATCTCCGCATCATACTTCTCTTCCGTGATAACTGCACCGTGCTCACGAAGCCATCGAGGAAATCTAGAGGTTCTGCCACTGGCATCAATAACAATGTCTGACTCAAACTCAAAATCAGATTCTCCATTCCAACCTGCTAAGCCTCGAACACGAATTGGCTCATTTACCTTATCAACCAACAGTCCAGTAATGGTGCATTGGTCTGAAATCCAAACATTCGATAATTTTTCAACATGCCGCCTTAGCACAGTTTCCATGGTTGCCCTTCTACAACTTAGTATCCACAATTTTTCATCTGCAGGTTCGGGCTCATAACTGGCTCGGAGGTGAGGACCCAGCATATCCACAAAATTCACTCGCCTGGCTCCCGCTTCATAAAATTCCTGCAGCAGCTCCGGGTAGTTATCCTGTAGTAAGTTACACATCAAACCAAGGAAGGCATGCGGGTGCCGGAATTGAGCTGCACCTCTCCGGTCCCACTTGAAAAACGCTTCATCTGCTCCACCATCGGGCGGAGGAGTATCCCTTTCGAACATGTTGACTTCATGTCCCTGTTTTGCGGCTGCAAGTGCAGTCACCAAGCCGCAGATACCACCGCCCACAATAGCGATTTTTTCTTGCTTTCCGACCACAGCTTTACAAATTACCGCTTAAGGAAATACAACATCCGCCACAGAGTAGCAGTCACCAGCGCATGATCAATCTCTCCGGCGACTAGTAAATCAGCGACTTGTTCCATGGGAATGAGTTGTACTTCGGTTTGCTCAGTTGGTGAATTGCTAATATCTGTAACCAATTTCGCATTGGGTGCAACGAAGGTATGCAACTTGTTGGCAAAGATGGCGGGGTTGGGATTGAGTACTCCCAGAGAAATCAATTCGTCAGTTTCATAACCTGTTTCTTCAAGGCATTCCCTGGCAGCGGTCTCATTCGGTTCCTCCCCGGGATCAACTATGCCTCCCGGAATTTCTAACGTAATCTCTTCACTGCCGTGACGAAACTGCCGGATACAAACCAGTTCATTACTTGCGGTAACCGGCACCACATTTACCCAATCTGCTGTTTCCATCACATAGAAATTGTGTTCTTCCTCGGTTTCTGGCGAAATGGAAATGGATTCATGTATCTTCAATACACGGCAATCTGCAATCTGCTGCATGCTCTTGCGAGTCCAGGGTTTAACCGGCTTGGACATAATTATTTACCGTCGAAGATTAGACATTCAATTTTCAATCAATTAAGTTGCTTGTTCGACTGAGTCACAACAAACGGCAACCCTGCATGCATGACATCGTGATTAAAAACGGCACCATTATAGACGGTTCAGGAGAAGAAAGATTTGTTGGCGATATCGCCATTGACGGATCCAGGATCAGTAAAATCGGCAGTGTTACCGATGAGGCTAAACAAACCATCGACGCCACAGGAAAATTGGTGACGCCGGGATGGGTAGATATCCACACCCATTATGATGGCCAGGCAACCTGGGACCCCATTATGGGACCATCAAGTTGGCATGGTGTGACAACCGTAGTGATGGGTAATTGCGGCGTTGGTTTCGCACCAGTGCGCCCGGGATCGGAGCAATTTCTAATTGAATTGATGGAAGGCGTGGAGGACATCCCTGGCAGTGCCCTGGCGGAAGGAATTGACTGGCAATGGGAGAGCTTCCCTGAATACCTGGATGCGCTGGAAAAATTCCCAAGAACCCTTGATGTGGCAGCACAGGTACCTCATGGTGCGGTACGCGCTTATGTCATGGGTGGACGATGTAACGGTGATGAAGACCCCAGCGCTTATGAAATAGAGCAGATGCAGCAATTGGTGAGAGAAGGCATCAAGGCGGGTGCGCTCGGATTCTCAAGTTCACGGACCCTTTTACATAAGGATGTGCACGGCGAATACGTACCCGGTACTTTTGCCGGTAGCGATGAAATGTTGCAACTTGGTCTTTCCATGAAGGGACTAGACCATGGCGTATTCGAAATGGTCTCGGATAATCTCGGCGATGACGACGAGTGGCAATGGGTAAAACAGTTTGCCAGGGAAACTGGCAAAAAGGTCACGCTTATCGCCACTTCAGCAGCAGCTTATGAGAATGGGAAATTGTATCGAATCGCAGAAGAAGCACGGAAAGAAGGAATAGAAATCCTACCGCAAATGGCGGGTAGACCCACGGGGGTTTTACACGGGCTGCAAAGTAGTTTCCATGCGTTCATTGGCCACCCGACCTACCGCTCAGAAATTGAGCATCTCCCTCTCGATGAAAAAGTCCGGAAGATGAAGAATCCGAATACCAGGGTAAAGATACTGGCGGAAGAATCCGGCATCAAATCAGCGATACTGGGGTCTATGGATCAGTTGATGAAGCGGGTATTTCCCCTGGGGGAAATTCCAAATTATGAACCGGACTATGAGGAAAGTGTAGCCGGTATCGCAGAATCACAAGGGCGTGCGCCTCTGGAAGTCATGTACGACCTTCTGGTTGCCGACGAAGGTAAAGAGTTGTTCTACCAACCACTGGGTGGGTACTCGAACTACAACCTTGAAGCCCAACGTAAGCTTATGCAACATCCGAACGTGATCATGGGCCTCAGCGACGGGGGTGCTCATTGTGGTGTGATTGCTGACGCCGGTATGCCAACTTTTATTATGGTTCACTGGGGCAGGGACAGAACCAAAGGAGAAACCCTGCCACTTGAATTCATTGTTCAATCGCTCACCAGTAAGACAGCTGACACTTTCGGTATGAAGGATCGCGGACTATTGCAGGAGGGCTTGCTGGCAGACATCAATATCATCGATTTTGATAGGTTACGGCTTTTCAGACCCGAGGCAATTTATGATCTACCCACCGGGGGTAAGCGACTGGTACAACGTGTTGAAGGCTATGACTACACGATCAAGTCGGGCGAGTTCACCTTTGATCATGGAGAACATACCGGCAAACTACCCGGAAGGCTGGTTCGAGGTTGACTAATAAGCTATTTATCGACCATTAAACGGCGCAAACCCTCAAATCAAAGTCTCTTAGCTTAAGCCGTCTACGGGAATGCCCGCCCCATGAATTGCAATCGCTTCGTCGGAGGCAAGAAATCCTATCACCCTGGCGATATCGTTAGGAGATACCCATTTTTTATGGTCAGCATTCGGCATATCTTCCCGGTTCCTTTGCGTATCGATGGTTCCCGGCAATATGCAATTGACATTGATATTCTTTTCTCTTAATTCCAGTGCCATGCTCTCCGTCAAACGCATCACGGCTGCTTTGGATGCGGTATATGCACCCATCTTCGCGGCACCACCCATTGCCGCTCTTGCTGCGATGTTTACTATCTTGCCCGTGCCTGCCTGCAACATGGTGGGTACAACCGCGGCGCTCATATTCATAATAGAACGGGTGTTCAGGTTGAACAAAAAGTCCCAGGTATCATCTGATGTCTCGTGCACATCTTCACCCATCAGAAAACCACCCGCGATATTACAGAGGATATCGATACCGTCGAATTCCGCCAGAACTGTGCTTATAGCGACCTGACACGAATCCCTATTGGTCAGGTCACCAGTGAGGTAAATATTTCCGGTCTTTTTATTTGCAAATACTCTATCCAGGATGTCATCGCTGTAGTCGAGCACTGCTACTCTGGCTCCCCGGTTTTCAAAATGTGCCACAACGGCCTGGCCAAGGGCTCCCGCCCCGCCTGTAACCACAACCCGACTATCTGTAAACATAAGCACCTAATTCCAGCGAATAAAAGCTAACAAAATTTCATAGCAGAACTGGACGACAACTAGTTGGCGGTAGCTGGTTTATCCAGGATTTCACGAATTTTCTTGCCCACAGCCTTGGGTCCGAAAGGTTTTTGGAGAAATCGTTTCCCAATGTCAACGAGACCCTGATCGGCTACCATTTTTTCATCGTAACCCGATATGTAGAGAACTGACATTTCGTGACGAAGCGGAGAGAGCCGTTCAACGAGTTCATGCCCGCTCATGTGTGGCATAACGATGTCCGTGATCATCAGGTTGATCGGTCCCTCGTAACGCTGGGCGGTCAGTAGAGCCTCTTCGCCGTTACTGGCGAGGAGCACGGTATAGCCTAACTTCTCCAGAATATGCTTCAGCAGCTCGCGAATGATGTCCTCGTCTTCGACGAGTAAGATCGTTTCGTCGCCGTCGATGGGAGAGGAGGGACGCTCTGTCTCTTCGGCGAGCAACTCAGAGGCTTCGACCCGGGGAAGGTAAATGCGGAAGGTCGAACCCTTACCTGGCTCGCTCGCCGCTTGGATCTCGCCGCCACTCTGTTTGACAATCCCGAAGACAGTCGAGAGTCCAAGCCCGGTACCCTTATCTGCACCCTTGGTCGTGTAGAACGGCTCGAAGATATGGGAAAGTGTCTCCTCGTTCATCCCGATCCCGGTGTCGGAGACCGAAAGCATAATGAAATCCCCAGCCTGTAGATCAACGAGTGTGGCGCTGGCCTGGTCGTCAAGCACCACGTTCTCAAGATTCACTGTAATATTTCCACCCCGGGCCATGGCATCACGCGCATTGATCACGAGGTTCATGATGACCTGCTCCATCTGTCCCGGGTCTGCCTTAACCTTTTGCAGGTCCGGATCACATCGGATGTGCAACTCGATATGCTCGCCGATGAGCCGCTGCAGTATGTCCTGCATGCCGACGACGATCGCGCCCAGATTGATCACTTTGGGTTGCAGCACTTGTTTGCTGCCAAGAGCGAGGAGTTGTCGTGTTAATGCGGCAGCGTATTCACCAGCCTTCCCGATTTCGCTAAGACCATGATGCAGAGGATCATCAGGCTTGAGTTTACCTAAAAGCAATTCGCTGTAGCCGTTGATCGCGGTCAGCAGGTTGTTGAAGTCATGTGCAATCCCTCCCGCGAGCTGACCCACAGCTTCAAACTTCTGCGATTGTCGGAGCTGCTCTTCGAGCATCTTCCGGTCGCTAATATCACGTGTGATTCCATGGATCTCGACGATCTTACCATCCTCGTTCAAAACCGGGACGGAACGAAACTCAGCCACATAGTGGCCGCCATCTTTGCGGTTACAGGTAAGCTCATAGACGAACTCCGTGTTGCCGAACCCGCCTCCCCTGCGCCGTTCTAAGGCCTCTCTCGCATCATCGCGGCTAGCGTCGGAAACGAATTTCTTTCTAAATTCCTCAAACGACAGGCCAACCATTTCCTCCGGATCGAATCCCGAGATCGATTTAATTGCCTGACTGATGAAAGTAAAAACACCGTCAGGATTCATTCGCCAAACGACGTCAGGAGAGCGGTCGATCAAGTCCTTGTAACGTGCTTCGCTTTCCTTCAGCGCGTGAGTTCTCTCCTCGACGCGCTGCTCGAGTTCTTCGCCTGCTTTTTTCTGCAGTGTGATGTCACGAACGTTGGCCACTGCATATGTATCGTCGAGTAGACAGAATCTCACGTGTACAGGAAAGGTGCTGCCGTCTTTACGTTTATTGATGCCTTCAACTTCGATGACCTCGCCAACTCGCGTTTCATCGTAAAGTTGCCGCACGTCCTCTTTAAGCGGCGCAAAGACTTCAATGTCGAATATCTGCATTTGCAGAAACTCTTCTCGACTGAATCCATAGTTTTCACAGGCTCTCTTATTAACCTCCACAAACTGAAAATCGTCTACTCGACTCACAAACGTCGGATCGGGCATCTGCTCGATCAGCAAACGATAATGTTCTTCGGACCGCTGAAGGGCTTCGTAGGTGTCTTCCATTGCAAATAGGATGAGTGCAGCCAACATCATCGCGTAAATCAGGGTTTCCAGATAGTAAACTGTGTTATAGAGCAGATCGTATGCCATGTGAGAGGGTAACCAGCCTCGGACCATGAGCAACCCTACGCTGGTAGTAAGAAGAAATACCTTACTGACTGGCCAGTTGTGGCTGGTGTTCTGGGCGCTCCAGATAATCAAGGCCTGAGTGAGTAATAGCGGCAAGTAGTAGAGATACCATTCTGACACCGAACTATTGAACCCACCCAACTGTTGTGTGCCCGAAATGGACACAAACATCAGAGCCGGGACTGCTATCAGCCAATTAAACCGATTGGCATGAGCACGAATTCGAAGTAAAGCGCAAAGGAATGTGAGCGAAGACAGAATCTGCAGGATGCCAGAGAGGTGATACAGGATGATGATCTCTGGTCGTTGAACGATCAACATATCGATTATGTGGCGACAGATTTCGAGTACGCCTGCAACACTGGCAAGCGCGAGATAAGTTCTCCGCGAATTACGATAATTCAGCCACAGCGCGAGGGTGACCAACACGGTGAGTGTCAGAACAAAGATCTGCGCTATGAACGCCGTTACTTCACTTTCAGTAAAGTTATTGACAGAGCCTCCTCAGAAGTTCCAGCCCTCAAAGGGTGTAAAGTCTACGCGAATTTCCAGTGTAGTGAATCCAATAAATTCACCCAGCGCACTCAATTCCATAATTGTCATAACCTCCGGTAAGCGGACCTGGAGCGTGATTGCTTGTGCGTCATCCTCTCCTCACGACCGAAAGGGAAAGTTTCCGGGTTAAACCTTTAATTTTCTAATTCCGGCTGCGACTCCCTGCACAGGTTGTGGTATAAATGGCGCCCTTATGAGAGACCCCATACTAATCGAACCAAAAACAAGGAGCCTGGACGGCGTAGCCGTATTCTTGTCCGGGACCTGTATGGTGCATTGCCTGGTTTTACCCGTGTTGGTGACCTTATTTCCTATCGTCCAGGGCAGCCTCCTGGAAGAACAATACTTTCACCTGATCTTGCTCGTCCTGATTTTACCCACCAGCCTTGTCGCCCTGACGGTGGGCTGCCGCAAGCATAAAGATCGCACCACCATAGCCCTGGGTGCGGCAGGTTTACTGGCATTGACTACTACTGCCATCATGGGTCACGCACTATTCGGTTTTCTTGGCGAGAGAATTGCCACGACAATTGGCGGCCTGATCCTGGCGTCGGCACATATCCAAAACTACCGATGCTGCCGCAAAGTGGATTGCCTGCACGACTCGTGATGCAATAGCCGGGCAAGTACACAGCCCAATGAAAAAATTCGCTCACATCAAAGTTAAGCCAGTGTCACCGAATATTGGTGCAGAGATAACAGGGGTTCGCCTTGCAGAACCCCTCTCAGCCGATGTAGTCGATGAAATCAATGGCGCCTTGATACGCTTTCTAGTGATTTTTTTCCGAGATCAATCGCTTACGCTAGAGCAGTTGCAACGAGTCGCGAGTCAGTTTGGCAAACCAACACCTTACCCGTTTATAGACGGGCTAGATGGATTTCCGGAAATAATCGAAGTGCTAAAACTCCCGGGCGAAACAGAAAATTTTGGAGGGGTATGGCATTCTGATACTACCTACCTCGAATCGCCTTCAATGGGCGCGATGCTGTATGCCGTGGAGGTTCCCGAGGCAGGTGGAGACACCTTGTTCGCTAATATGTATTCGGCTTACCAACAACTTTCAGAGGGGATGCAAGACTTACTCGTTACTCTTAGCGCGGTAAACGACGCTGATAAAAGTGAGATCGCGCAGAGTAGAATTCATCGGATGAGCAACTCTCAACAAAAAAACCTTAGGGCGATTCATCCAGTTATCCGGACTCACCCGGAAACATCAAAAAAACTGCTCTACGTCAATCGCGCCCACACGACTAGATTCGACAGGATGACTCGCAGCGAGAGTGAAGGTCTTCTCAATTATCTGTTTGATATCCAATCGCGACCGGAACATTGCTGCCGCTTCCACTGGCAAGCAGGCAGCCTCGCCTTCTGGGATAATCGAGCATGCCAGCACTACCCGGTCAATGACTACCAGGGACAGAAACGACTGATGTATCGCATCAGCCTGGCTGGTAATAAACCTTTCTAAATTGCATCAGTTTCCAGACCGTCAAGGTAGATGGAAATTTTACTCCGACCCTAGCTTGTCACATCAAAGGTGGGCTCTCAGTTCCCGATAACCGATGTGCTTGACCCCGGCCGCATCGATATAGGCTTTTAAGGCAGGGTCACTGAAGGCCAAGTAGTCAGCGTTTCTTGATGCGTGGGTGTTAGCAATGGCGTTGAGTTCATCGCCTTGTTTCGCGGCGTGGAATAAAAGGTGGGTCAGTCCTGGCTTAATACCGTCGATTAATTCCCGGTAAAACGCTTTCTTGTCATCAAGGTCTATCAAGGTATCAATGATGATTTCATCGAGTGTTGGAACTTTATCCGTATCTATTTTCTCAAGCAACTCAAGATATTCGTTGGCCATCTCATCTTCCCGTAGTTGTTCCAACCTCTGCCGGGTAATGTTGGGCAGGAACGCCGGTACGCCATATTCATCGGCGAGCTTCAGGTAGATACGCAAAAATTTGGGATGCACGACCGAACCCATGTGAGTGTCAATATGCGTGACATCAATACCGGCTTCAAGTGCCCGGTCAATTTGTTCACGCATCTCTGCTTCCGCTGCTTCTTCTTTTACGTGCCGTATCGCATCTTCCCGGGTATGCCAGAGGTATCCCTGCGCATCCACCAGCCCCGATTCCGGATCTTTCGAACTGAGTGCTGGCCAGCGAAACGTTGAGTATTCACAGGTGAGCGTCAAGTGTACACCGACGTCATATTGTGGATTCTGTTTGCAGATTTCAGCGGTTTCAAGAAACCAGGGAGCATTGACTATGACCGAACCGCAACTGGCTGCGCCAGAGTCCAGGCATTCGAACGATGCCATATTTGCAGCATGGCAAAATCCCATATCGTCAATATGTGTGATAAGGACCTTATCATCCTCCGAAAATCCCATCTTTTTTAGAAACGCATTCATGGTCTTTAACAGATGTTGAGCACACCCGCTCCGTTAATCCTGGCCCTTCGACCACAAAATTCTGATTGGGTCATCTCGGTGACAAGATCCAGATCCTCAGTATTTGCCCAGGTGCGTTTGCCCTCAGCGTTAAGACAAGCAAAATGTCCAACGGTGGCTCCATTTGGACCGTACATCACCGTGTAGGACTCAATGACGACCTCTCCATCATAATCTACCAACCATTCCCTTGAAGGCGTTACATCGACATCAGCTTGCAGGTTTGCATACTGGAAATCTTTTTCAGGTGGCTCGGCAGAATAGATGCCGAAGGCGTGCTTCGTCAGGTAGCCGCCATTAGCCGTAATCAATCCTACCTTGCCGGGGTTTTCTCTGTTGAGTTCAACCATTCTTGCAATACTATGCATAACATAATTGTTAAGGGGCCCACCGCCAAAGGTCAGTCCGCCGGTAACCGTCAGCGGTTTTTCTTGGGACAAACCCAATTCTGTTGCCGCAACCTGCACCGCAGAAGGGAAACAGCTATAGATGTCAACAAAATCCAGCTCGGTAGCGGACAGGTTCACAAGTTCCATGGCTCTTTTCCCGGCAAGGCGAATGGCAGGCGATGAGTGGAGGTTTTCTCTTGACGACAACAGATCGTGGTCGTGCGCATCGGTCCCACACCAGGGATAAACCCACTTTGAGCGGGGAATTGCCAGGGACTTCGCCTTTTCTACGCTGCACATAATCAACGCAGATGCCATATCCACGGCATTGTTTGAATTCATAAGTTTGGGATACGGGAAACTCACCATTCGATTTTTTGTCGATACTGTACGTATGGTTTGCGCATCTACAGATTCACGAATCCACGCATGAGGATTATCCACGGCCACGCGGCTGAATCCCGCCCACAACTCCGATATCCGGTTTAAATGCTGATCAATAGTTTCTCCACGTTGATATCGGATAGCATTTTCAATAATGGGATAAACCTGGATCGCCCTCCGGATACCACGAGCCATCTCCGCTTCACTGGCCATGGGTTCTTCCTTAGCCAGCATCTGATCATAGGTACCGGACGTTTCCCTGTAGGATAATTTAACGCCGGATTTTCTCGCCTTGGCCAAGGTGTTGCCGTTTTCAGCACCAGTGATGACAACCAGGGATTTCTTGCCATCGAGAATTTCCCGGGCAGTCAGATTCACCATGGCCTGTACGGAATTTCCGCCGAACGGTGTACCAAATGTTTCTGCACCTGGTGATCCAATCTGCTGCGCAACATATCCAGCCGGTTGCTCGTAGCGCCACAAGCCGCGAATCACTCGAACAGATTCTATGCTGGTCAGCATTTTTTCATTACCGGCATCAACCGCCGCAGCCCTGACGGCATTAGTCATCATACCGACAGGTTCATCGCTAAGGCGCGGATCAGTTGTTCGTTGCAGCAACTGGGAGATGCCAACAATTACCGGTGTATTTGGATTCACGAACGGCGCTCCATACTTTGTGGTCAGGCATTCTGCCACTGACAATAGCTGTTTTCAGGCCAGCGTAATTATGTTCTGCTTAATAAATGGTAAAAACAAAAGTCGCAGTGACCGCATGGATGTTTGGCACGGGTGGGGTAGCCGCTGACCTGGCGGAACAGGGGGAAATCGCCGAGCAAATTGGTTTCGATTCATTCTGGTTGCCAGAGAGTCACTTTGGCGGGGAAAACTCAATCCCATCACCTCTCATGTTGCTGGCGGCTATCTCCGCTCGTACGAGTAAAATCAGATTAGGATCAACCTCATACCTCCTTCCTATCCGGCATCCGATTCAAGCTGCAGAGGAAGTTGCAGTCCTGGATCGCCTATCTAATGGCAGAGTAATACTGGGCGTGGGTCGCGGATTCCAGGATACAATGTTTACTGTGTTCGATGTTCCAATTAAGGACAAACGAAAACGCTTTAAGGCAAACCTGGAAATTATGATTGCTGCCTGGCAGGGTGAGCCGATCGCAGAAGATGGTGGTGGTAAGCCTGCATTCCTCGCACCTTTGCCTGTACAAAAACCTCACCCCCCGATTTGGGTCGCCGCCTTTGGACCACTGGCTATCGAGCAGGCAGGCACACTTGGGTTACCGTACATCGCATCTCCTGTCGAGACGATGGCATCGCTCCTTGAAAACTATCGACAGCACAAGGATCACTCAGAACGTGCAGGCCATCGTGAAATAAACACAATTCCTGTTATGCGCACCCTGTTTGTCAATGAAAACAAGCAGCTGGTTTCCGCGGTTCGGGAAAACCTGGAAAAGGAAGCTGCCCATCGAATGCGCAGACAAGCAGCGAGTGTGGATGATTGGGCTATTATCGGCGACGTTGCCTTCGTTACCGACAAAATATCGGAATACGAGGAAAAACTCGGATTGAACTACCTGATCGCAAGAGGAAGAATTCCGGGAGTCAGCAACAAAATCCAAATAGCATCACTTGAGCAGCTTGCCAAAATCACGAACGTCTAGAGGAGACTAGTCAATAACCTTGATCAGCTGACCCGGTTCGGGCTGCCCATCCGGGTATAACCCGTTGATAACACGTAGTTTGTCCAGCGCATAATTAGTGATGGGCGATTGCGCTGCCAGCGCTTCCATGGTGGTATCTTCCTCGGCTCGAACAATCTGGACCCTAGGCGCCTTGGCAATCTTGAAATCATCGCGATTCATGCGGTCAAAGCTGAAAATGGTCGTAATAAAATCCTTGTCGTTAGCGATATTCCGAAGATCATGCTTGCCTGCACCCTGGAGGATAAAAGCCAGATGTTTGCGCGGATCGAATAAGACAGCAAAACGAACCGGACGCGGACCAAAAGGAGAATCCGCCCTGTCAGCTATACCGATATAGGCAGGCAAACCCCCGATTGAAATTTCCCGACCTTCTCGTACATTAAACGCCAACTTTTCCGTGGCAAATTTTTGTGGCGTAGCACCCTTGTATAAACGGTCGGTTGAAATAAAAAACGAGGCATCGGCGATCGCTGACACAATTTGAACTCCCCTTCTCGCCTGTTCCATCCGCCAGCCTTTCGGAAAAGAGAGTTTAATGCCAAGTTTTGGATGGTAAAATTTGTTCTTCCTGACGACACCAACCTTACGAGCATTTCCCCAGGAAAGACCATTTAGCTTCTCCAGGAATTCATCTGTCTTAATAAATTCATCGTAGTCCCTCAGCAGCTTTTCCGACGCCCGTATCGCCTTCTCATACCTTGTATCATGGTCTGGATGAGAAGAAAGAAACCCATGATATACGTTGGGTTTGCGTTTCTCGATTCGAGCCTGTTTTATTTCAATTCGATCTTTTGCTTTGAGAATCTCAATGGTTTTTAACATGGCTTCCGGGGAATAACCGGCTTTGGCCATGTATTGGGCACCAACTTCATCAGCTTCAAGCTCAAACTCACGGCTGTATCCGGTTATTAAAACACCACCAAAAATATTGCCCAGTTCGTACAATCCGGGTTGGCCGGTACCAATGGCCAGCACCGTGTTCAGAATATTGAGCCCTTTCTGGCGGTTCTGTCTTTTGATCGCATGTTTCTCGGTGATATGGGCTACCTCATGGCCCAGCACAGCAGCCAGCTCCGACTCAGAATTCATATGCGTCAGCATGCCCCGTGTGATGTAGACGTAACCACCGGGCAAGGCAAAGGCATTTATGATGTCATCGTTGAGAATGGTGAAGTGGAACTCCAGCTCCGGCCTGGAACTCTCGCTGGCTACTCGCTGACCAACCATGGTGATGTATTCCTGCAGGCTCTTGTCCCGGTATACACCGTACCTGGCAGTAATTTTTCGATGTTCCGCCTGACCAAGCTTAATCTCTTCTTTTTCCGACAGGGCGAAAACCTGGGATGAACCCAGCAACAGGCAAACACTGAAAAACCAAACAAATTTCTTCAAATCAAACCTCTTATGCGAGAGGGTAAATCTACCACAGCCGGGCTAAAGCCACCTCTATTAGTTGTTCCAGTCTGCGTCAAGTGCGTTCAATCATGACTGATAGTCGCACACCAAAGCTGAAGCTCAACTGAACTTTATAAGGTCTTTGGGAAACCTCTAATCAACTACTCAAGGTTTCTGCGTGACCTGAAGCGTGCCGTTGCAAGTGATGCGGCACCCCGGCGCAATCAGTAGTTAATTTAGAGGTTCCCGAGGTAACTCTTTAACCAAGAAAAGCGCACAATACATAGTCGTGACCCGCAGCATGATAATGATGAGGATTTCTGTAAATAACCCAAAATGAGCTACTGGCCAGCTATCATTTTTATTATCCTGCTCACACTGCCATCACTAGTAATAGCACAGCGTGAGACCATATCGGACGCCCCGAAGCCAGAGGTTCTGGAATCCACGGGTGACCACGCGATTGCAATTGAGGACTATGAGCGATTAATAGAGAGTATCTCGCGCGAAAGCGGCGAATTTTCACCTGATCTCTTTGAACCCTTAATGGGTCTCGGCCGGGCATATGCGGGTACTGGAAGTGTCGAACTGGCTCATGAAACCTTCAATCGTGCACAACACATTACCCACAGGAACGAAGGAGTCTATTCACCAAAACAGTTCGAGATCCTCGAAATCAAGACCAGGCTCGCCATGCAAGGAGGCGAACCGCTTGAAGCAGACGGGCTACAGCGATTTTTGTTTTTTCTCAATACGCACAACTTCGAGGATCTCGAGGTCCTGCCCTCCTACCTTGATATCGGCAAATGGTACATGGAGACAGGACAATACCGCAGGGCTCAAAAAGTGTTAAAAGAAGCTGTTACCCTGATCCATGAATCGGCTGGTGAATACGATTTGCGACTGCTGGAACCTTTGCAGCTGATTGCCAAGAGCCACAGGTTGCGAGGTGCTTGTTGTACACAAAAGTACCTGGTTAAGGTATTGGAGATTATCGAAAATAATGACAATGTTCCGCAGGACACGCGGGCAACTGCATACGCTGAACTCGCTGATGCCTATACAGTCAGTGGCAAGAGCAAGGACGCAGCGAAGTTCTACTCACTGGCCTCGCAAACCATGAACAGTGGTGTACCCCAGGAACCGAGAATGATCGCCATGTCTAAACAGCTCGATGGAATCAGGCGCCACAACACGCAAATGTTTCGCCCCCGACGAGACCTATTCGCCGGAAGTCGCCCTATGCGGAGAATGTCACTGGAAGAGCAACTTGAAGCTGCCTATCAACCTCCGCAGCGATTTGTGCTGCCACTCGGCGAAAATACATACGATGTAAAAATAAGAGACACAATGGAATCGGTTAGTACTTCGGAGCCTAGCCAAAAAATGGTGGGCAAGCCTTTTCAGTTTATCTTCAAGCAATTAAAGACCATCTTACCCGGCTCACTACGCAACGAAGCTAACCTGGCAAATATATCCATTACACTCGATTTTACCGTGACCGAGACAGGCGCCATCCGTGATATTGAATTCGCAAAGTCGAACGCACCGGCCAAGCTCAATCGATTGATGAAAGGAGCAATAAGAAAAACCCGGTTTCGTCCGGCACTTGTTGATGGAAGGCCTGTGATTACGCACAATGTAACGCTGACACAATCATTTGCCTCAAATTGGGGAAACTAATAAAAGAGAATTGATATGAGGGCAATTCAGGCGTTCCTGAAAATATCAGTCCGCATGGTGGGGATCATGCTACTCCCTCTTTGGTCCGGCATCGCCAGTGCCCAAGAAAACGTCCTGGATTATTTTTTTGACGAACTCACCTTCAACAACGAAACAAGTCGTCATCAGTATGAGCAGATACAAATCCAGCTGAGGAACAGCCAGTTAGAACCAGCGACACAAGCAGCAGAAAACCTGGTGGCCAACAGTATCGGTCTCACCGAATCCGACCCGGCTCTATATGGAAAATTACTGGCTAACCTTGGCATTCTTCTTTCCTCGCAAGGTTATTATCTGGAGGCGATGGAAGCCCTCGACCCGGGTCTGGAATTCATTGAAGAGAAAGCCAATCCATTTAGTACCACACTGATGAACGTCATTATGGCCAGAGGATTGACTCAATCCGAACTCAACTATTTTAAAGAAGCAGAGGAATCTTTTCGAAGGGCACAACACATCTCTCACCGGGTTGGTGGAGTTTACACACCACAGCAACTCGAAATCATCAACTACATCACCAGGTTGAATCTCAGGCAGGGGAAGTTACTGGACGCGGACCGAGAACAGAAATTCAACCTGCGAATTAGTGAACAGGCCTATGGCAAGGATAGTGAGAAGCTTCTGCCGATTCTGCAGCGCCTCGGCGCTTATTTTGCCTCACGGGGGAAAATGATTCCGCTAAGCGATCAACTGGATTTTCGCTATTACCGTGACTCATTGTTCAGAAGGTCAATCAACTTTTACCGAAGAGCAATTAAGATAATCGAGGATAATTACGGCGTCAACGATCTGCGCCTGGTTGAACCCCTTCGTGGGCTGGCAAACGCCAGGCTCCTGCAAATCACTAATCGTAGCGCTTCCGAAGCTGCCCTGGAACGAGCGCTGTCTATAGTTGACAGCAATCCTGATACTGACTTGCCTGACCGGATCAAAGCGATGATTCGTCTCGCTGACATGTACACAATTACCGGTGATCGAAGGGCACCTGCTATTTACCTTCAGGCCTGGGAAATGATGCAGGAAAATGCAACCTATAGACAGTTGAGTGCCGAAATATTCGGAACACCTACGCGATTACATCCAGAAGTGTCAGGTGTGCTGTACCTGGCTCGTAAGCCGGATGCAGCATTGAAGGGAGATGTGGAACTGTATATTGATGTCGCTTATTCTGTTCGTGCAAATGGCCGCGTGACTAACATTCACCTCCTCGAAAAGAATGTGCCGAATGCCCAGGTTCGTTATATGCGAGCGAGGCTGGCAGACACCCGTTTTCGGCCAAGAATTCTGGATGGTGAGCTGGTAGCAACCGAAAATCTGATGATTCACCAGACATTTGAAGTTGTCGACTCAGGTCCAGTGGACGCCAATTTCTATATCGAAAGGTCCGATAAACGTTCCCTACTAATCCCCGATAACGAATTCCCGTAATTGGTTCGCTAACCCTTTGCAGGCCGCATTCCCGGGTCTTGCCAGAATAGGAATAGGTAGGATGAGGCCGGCCAGATAAGATGTGCCGTTAGCATCGGCACTGATTTGACCGGCAGCCGTCAGGTTTCGAAGATCCCATATTGAAGCCTCGTAGGATGCATCTTGCTCCCAGTAGCTCATGCCGAAACAACCACCACCGAATGTACTGATGGTGCAGCTCATCGATCCACCGCTGTCAACGGTTACTGTGTCCCCATCGATCCAGGCTAGATAACGAACATTGGCTTCATCGATACGGTCCTGTACGCCGGGTTGCGCAAACAGCCTGCCTAGCTCATCTGCAGAGGTGGGTGCGGTTCTCGGTTCAAACCAGGGATACAAATTGTCCTTGAATTCCTGATCGGGAATCACCCTGATAGGAGTTGGCCCTTTTCCAAGAATTTTGGCGATGCAATCGGTAAAGCTCTCTTCCGTCTGGTGATCGTTATAGCTGGCACGACCCAGGATCACCATAGCCTCATCAGCAGTCATTCCGGTGGCCGCTTCCCTGGATTGCTCTATTCGTGACGACACACAACCAGCCGCCATGGCAACCACTAAAACAGTTATTACTCTTTGATACATCTTGTTACTCGACCCCGGCCGAACTGATATTCTGTAGCCATGTTGCAATCTGGGGTTGTTGTGACATTTCTATCGCAATTCTGGCACCACCATCTCGAATTGCCAACAATGTGGCTTCTCCAAGCGCATCATCTGCACCGAATGCTCCGCTTTCGCTCTTACCATAACCAACTATATTCCAATCGCCAATGATATCTCCACTGCGGTCATAAAGTAGGATCTGGTACTGGATAGACGCTGAATAAAATTTGAGTCCGGAAATCGACGGCGTCAAAAATCCATACTTCACAATGCGCGGCACAATTACTCCATCCAAATGCTGCATTTCACCTGACTGAAACGGCGGTTCCGGCACTTCTTCCACTCCATTGAACATACTCGACAGCAGGTTCTGGAAAAAACTCAGGTTTTGCTTGCCCAGGTTAATCTTCCACGTTCCGGATTCCCGCATGACTTCCTTGTATTCGAATGTCTTAAACTCATCGGAAAAATACACGCCGATGGTTGCCGGAATTTTGGCAACCAGCGGAGTTGGCACGGTACCCTCAACAATCACATTGGTCGTACAACCGGCGAGGATAACGACCATTACCATTGCAACTAGATGTGTTCGGTATTTCAAGTGACTCATGAACTCCCACATACCTCATTATTAGTCCTTTAGGACCCACCTTGGTTCATTTACTTTCCATTTTGTAGAGCAAAAATTAATACTAAACCTAACCGTTGAACATTTTCTACTCAAATTGGGTCAAACAGGAGAGCAGGACATATTCTCTACTCGGGCGGCTTTATTCAGTTAAACTTCAGGTTGCATTTGCGAGAATAACTTCAAGATTTCATGTTTAGCATAACAGCTTCCAGGGGTGGATAGAGTGACAAGTAGATACCAATTAATGATTCTAGGCATTGCCACAGTCCTGTGGATACAAGGTTGCCAGAGCCCCCAGAGCTCCACACCACCACCGTCACAACCGCCACCACCGACATCTTCACCAAGTTCATCGCCTCCGCCGAGTTCGCCATCACCGCCGAGCGAGTCTTCGAGAAGAACTCCACCCCAGCAAACTCCGCCGTCCAAGAGTCAGAGCAAGTCTATGCCAAGCCCATCTTCCGCGCCGCAGCAGGCCTCGGTCCCTGATCTCTCCCTGCCAGATCCCACTGCTTTGCCACCTTCATCTTCGAAAAAAGGAGAAAAGAGCGACAAATCCGCAACGAAAGACCAGCAACAGGCTGCAGAAGACCTGAAGAAAGCCGGTGAAAGAATAACCAAATCCGGCGAAGAAATAGCTCAACAAGCGGGCGGAGAGCCCTCAGCGGATGGAGAGCCCGCAGCGGATGGAGAGCCCTCAGCGGGAGGACAGCAAAGTGATCTACCCCAGGATCCGTTAATAACTGAAACTGGATCAGGTGAGCCGGATCCGTTAATGCCGGAAAGCGAAGATTCAACCGATTCAGAGTCAGAAATATTCGCAGATAGTGATGCAGAACCCTCAGCGAGGGGAGAGCCCTCAGAATCCAGCGATATGGCGGAAAGTGGAGAGCCCTCAGCGGACGGAGAGCCCTCAGCGAACGGAGAGCCCGCAGCGAATGGAGAACCCCCGGCGGATGAAGAGCTCGACCCTATGATGGCTGGCGAATCAGGCGGAATGAGCGGAGATCCGGGGTCACTCAGCGATGAAATCCGCGCTGCTCAGGAAGCACTGCAGGCCGCTGGTATCGCCTTGCAAACAGCCGGGGACACTCTCGAAGATGCCGCAACGGAAGAAGAAATGGCTGCTGCGAAGGAAGCGCTCACCAAAGCTAGAATCGCCATAATTATCGCAGGCCAGGACCTGACTGTGGCGAGAACGGAAGAGTCCGCAACTATCGGAGACCCAAATATGGAGGGCATCTTCAATGAGGCGGAAGACGCACTGAATAACGCCAATATTGCCATCGTCATCGCAACAAATTCCATTCTATCAAGCCAGATAGAGCTACCGGATTTCTCCGGCATCCTGGGAGGAGGCGGAAGAATGGGCGAACTCGATCAGGAACTGAGTGAGTCCCTGGTGATTTTTGAGGGAGAAATTCTGGAAGCACGACGCAATGTCATTGACTCGACACCACCTCCAACTTCCGATGATGCTATTCCCGGAACTGTAGTGATGGGCGGTGTATCTATCGGTGACGATGAGCCGATGGAAGATGATGGGATGAAACCCTCATCTGAAGAAATCCAACAAGGCAGAATGCAAAAAAGCGAAGAAGAGGTCAGAGTGGCGAGCACCCAGGTGAACCCCATTCCAGAAGACATTCCCTCTCCCCAGGGAGACGATATAGTTGCCCAACAACTTCGCGAAGCCGCAGTCGCCGAAAGTGATCCAGAGCTTCAAGCGAAGCTCTGGAAAGAATACAAACGATATAAAGTGGGTCTATAGCTCAGCATGAAGAATCCATTTCTCAAGTGCCTGATATTGACATCTATCCTGTTCACCCAGGCATGTACCTCCACCGAAATTATTACTGCAAATTCAACACCTGCCATCCAATCAGTTGAACAGGTCCCTGATGAACTCCTTTTGGATATTGGCATTCTGCCTCTTAATCCTAACCTTGAGGAAATAGATGAAGACGACTCAAAAAGCATGGTCGTCCCGGATGTACGCAAGGCTGAATCCCGGTTTATTGCCTATCAACTGAAGGACACACTTGAATTAACCGGCAACTGGGGCGCGGTACGAGTAATTCCGGAACCATCAGAAGCCGTTGATCTTCAGTTGTCCGGAGAAATTTTGGTTTCAGACGCAGAACTGCTAAAGGTCAGGATGCACGCCACTGATTCGGCAGGAAATGTCTGGCTCAACAAGGAATACAAGGATACGGCCAGCAAGTTTTCTTACCGAGCTCCTAAGGAAGACCCATTCCAGGATTTGTATAACGACATCGCCAATGATCTTCTGCAGGCGCGTCAGAAATATTCCAACGGGCAAATCGCGAAAATCAGGCAGGTCTCCTCATTGAAGTATGCGCGCAACTTGTCCCCCGAGGCTTTTGGCGGCTACCTGGTGGAAAATCGGCGCGGCAAAGTGGATATTGACCAGTTACCCGCGGGTGACGATGCAATCCTCACCCGGGTTAACCGAATCAAGGAACAGGAATACCTGTTTGTGGATACCCTGGATGACTACTACGGTCGTTTCCACCGGGACATGAAAGCCTCCTACGATGAATGGAGGCATGCTACCTATGATGAAGCCGTTCGCCTTAGGCAAATGCAGAAACAAGCCAGGAACAGACTGCTCGGCGGTGCGGCACTGATCGCCGGTGGCATAGTCGCGGCAAACAAAAGCCAGACCTGGGCTGGAGACGCTGCTGCAAGTGGCGCCGTAATTGGCGGCATCGGCGCGATCAAGTCCGGGCTGGACCGGCGTAAAGAAGCAGAAATACACGCTGAATCCCTGCGCGAGTTGAGCCAATCACTGGGTGCGGAAATTACCCCCTATGTACTGGACATAGAAGGCAAGACAATTGAACTTACCGGCACCGCCAATGACCAATACCAGCAATGGCGCAGAATCCTCAAGGAAATCTACATTGAAGAGACCGGTCTTACTGCAGAGTAAGGCCGTTTTGCCGACCTGAGAAATACAAACAACGATGACTCTCGAATTCAACGAAGGACAGGACTTTTCTGTCCGCTACTCCCTACTCCATCGGATTGCCAGGTCCGATTCTGCGCAAGTCTGGCTTGCTCTCGACAAGGAGGGTGATGAACGTGTCTGTCTGAAAATTTTTGATGGTAATGCAGACATGCTGGAGAAATCAGAAGCGGCTATTCAGGCCGGTCGCGGCTTGATACATGTAAATATAGTAAGGAATTACGAATGTGGGGAGGTCGATGGCAATCTCTTCATTTCCTCAAGTTACGTCAGGTCCGCAAATACGTTCAACCCTAATACGATCAACTTCACTGAAAGCTGGCCGCTGCTGGAGCAGCTTTTCTCGGCATTGGAATTCGCCCACAGCCTGCAAATCAGTCACGGTCACCTGCATCCCGGAAACTTACTCCTCGATGACCAGGATCGGTTGTACATTACCGGTTTTTCCCTGCCCGCCTCCTTATCAGATAAAAAGTCCAATAACAACGCTGCCTACCTGACCAGCGAGGTTCAACGTGGGCAAGCCGCCGATTCGTCAGATGATGTCTATTCACTCGGCTGCATTATGTTCCGACTGCTGACCGGACAGACCTGGCACCCGGGTGAAACATTTGAGGTCAATTCACTCATACCTGCGCAAGTCCAGAAAACCGTTGCTGCCATGCTTGCATCTTCACCGTACGATCGATTAGCTAATCTTGGCGAGGCGAGAGAAGTACTCGGCAACTATGCTCAGGGTATTTCAACCGCACAACCAATTGAAATACCGCAGGCAACTTTTAACCGTTCAAGTACGGCGTCCGCCACCAGTGCAACCAGTTCACCGGTCCATCAATTGCCGAGAGAACGCCACCAGATCTCCTCAACTGTCGTGTTAGTTGGCTTCGCGGTTCTGCTGGTTTTAGCCGGGTTTGTCTTCTTTATATTGCCGAACACACAAAGCATCCCCGATATTACGCGCGAAAAGATAAACCCTTCTAAAACGCCAGCTCCCGTGGCAGCTGCCCGGGAGGAAAGTCCTGAACCTCAACAGGAGATACTGGCTCCCCTGGAAATCGCGCAGTTGGAATGTTTGAAAAGTGAAGGTAAACGCATTGCCTCAGAGTTACTGAGAGCGCAGGTTGAACTGGAAGACCTGGGCGTCCTTTTATGGGGGGGTGAACCCTATTACGAAATTAGCCAGCTGGCTGACTCTGGTGACTCGTTCTACCGTGAAGAAAAATTCAGGGAAGCGATGAAAACCTATGAAGCAGCACTCAATAGACTCGGTGAACTCAAAAAGAGCATCCCCTTTGTTCTGGAAGAAAACCTGGCAACAGGAGAAGCTGCGCTTAACGCCGGGGAAGTTGAATCTGCCATCATTGCCTGGTCGATCGCACACGCTATCGAACGGGACAATAAGGATATTGAAGCACAATTACATCGTGCGGAAAATCTGGACGAGGTTTTGTCCTATGTAAAAACAGGTGATTTTCATGAACGAGAATTATCGTTGTCAGAAGCGCTCAAGTCCTACCGGGAGGCAACAAAACTCGATCCGAAGTGGCAACCCGCCAGTGAAGGAGTAGCACGCGTACGCTTAAAAATAGCCAAGGTGAAATTCACTGATGCAATGTCGGTTGGCTTCTCCAAACTCGCCGCAAAACAATACGACCAATCAAGGCAGGCTTTTGCAAGGGCACAGGAGATTTTTCCAAAGTCACAGGAACCTATCGATGGTCTTTTGCAGATAGATCTTGCTGAACGGATGGATGCCATTGATCGATATAAAACTGCAGCCGCGGAATATGTACAACAAGAAGACTGGTCAGGCGCCATCACCGAATACGAATCAGTGCTGAAACTTGACCAAACCCTTGTGTTCGCCGCAAATGGCCTGCTGGAGGCTAACGAAAGACTGGAACTTGATGCAACGCTGAATAGATTCTTAGCAAAGCCGACCGTGATGCGTGATGACGATGAATTCACCACCGCAAAAACAGCACTGGTGAGCGCCAGTAAATTTCGCGAACCTGGGGCACACTTGAAGCAGCAACTTGCTACCCTGTCCAGGTTGATAACGGTAGCCCGGATCCCGATCACGGTAGAACTTACCTCAGACAACAAAACTGAAGTCACTATTTACAAGGTAGGCAACTTCGGCAAAATCAGCAGTAGGGAAGTGCAACTCTATCCCGGAGACTACACCATAGTCGGAAAGCGTCGAGGGTACCGTGATGTGCGCAGGCAATTAACCTTGTTAGCTGGCGAACTAGTCGATCCAATCTACATTAGCTGCATTGAAAAGATCTAGCATGCCCGACGCAGAACCAGCAAACGATAACATTGCCATTGAAGCGACTCCGTTTACTCGAGTCGACCCTGGCACTAAAAAGAAAAAGCTGGTTTTAAAGCCGGTTCCCATCGTGATCGGCCTTGTTTTCGTTCTATTGTCTCTTGCTGCACTATTTATGTTCACAGCAAGGGCTGTGCGCTTCAATGTCTCACCTATCCCTAAGCATCTGGCAATAACGGAAGGTTTTTTTACTTACCGGCTCGGAGAAAGATTCCTGATGCTGCCTGGTGACTACACTATCGTGGCAGAACTCTCGGGATACAGAAACCTGGCTGAATCCATCCAGGTGGGTGAGGATCCCGATCAAGATTTTGACTTTGAAATGATCAAATTGCCTGGAATCCTGGCAATCGGGTCAATCCCAGAAGTCAATGTGGAAGTTTTCGTGGACCAGGTTTCCGTCGGGAAGGCGCCGCTGGTAATAGATGAAATTGAAGCTGGCCTGCACGATATTTCGCTACGGTCCGAAAGATATCTTCCCTATGAGACTGAAATCATCATCGAAGGGAAACGGCTGAAACAACAACTCGAGGCAAAACTGGAGCCGGCCTGGGCGGATATCACTTTTAGCTCACTGCCACCAGATGCTGTTGTTTTTGTTGATGAACTGGAATCCGGAAGTACACCGGCTGTAGTTGAAATACTGGAAGGTACTCATCAGCTAAGAGTCAAAAAACCCGGATACAAAGTCTGGCAATCTGAACTTGATGTGGTTCACAGCGTACCTCAACAACTTGCAGAGATAATACTGATCAAGTCAGACGGGAAAGTTGCCATAAGGACCAGCCCGCCCGGAGTGAATGTAACCATTGACTTAAGATACCGGGGCCAAACCCCCTTATCTGTCACACTCGCACCAGGCAAGTCTTATCAGGTCCTGTTGTCAAAAGCAGGCTACGAACAAATCAGACAAAGTATTCAAGTTGAGCCAGAGGAAGACGTATCGTTAAACCTGACCCTTAATCCAATTGTTGGCGTGATTCGAATCCAGGTACAGCCGGAAGGTGGTGAACTGTTCGTCGACGGCAGTTCTGTTGGTGACCCCACGCAGGAACTTGTCCTGACCGCAAGTCGGCATGAGCTTGCAATCGTAAAAGAAGGATATGCAACTTACCAAACGACCGTTACTCCACAACCGGGTTTATCTCAACAATTATTAATTACTTTACAGACTGAAGACGAAGCGCGAGTCGCGGCAATCCCCCAGGCGATTATCACCAGCACTGAGCAAACGTTGAAACTCATCCTTCCCGCGGAACTAAAAATGGGTGCCGGACGACGAGAACGCGGCAGGCGATCCAACGAGATATTAAAAGATGTCGTATTAACCAAAGCCTATTATCTTGGTATCCATGAGGTCACCAACAAACAATTCAAATCCTTTGACCCGGGTCATGATTCAGGCGTATTTGGCAGATCCTTGCTAAATGAGGATAAAAGGCCAGTTGTTAATATTCCGTGGAATGCTGCAGTTCGCTTCTGTAACTGGCTTAGCCAAAAAGACTCGCTACCTGTCGCTTATGAGCAGGAGAAAGGAAAATGGCAATTAATCTCCCCTACTACCATCGGTTATCGGCTGCCGACGGAAGCTGAATGGTCGTGGGCTGCACGATATGCCGCTGGCCCTGCTCCTTCGCGCTTTCCATGGGGCGCCGCAATGCCCCCTCACAAGGATTCAGGCAATTACGCTGATGAATCCGCAGTAGGCATGGTGCCATACCATATAGTTGGTTACACCGATTCTTTTCGCGGTCCCGCCCCGGTGGGTACATTTACCATCAATGAACTTGGTATTTACGACCTGGCAGGTAATGTTTCAGAATGGATAACGGACTATTATTCGGTAGAGCTTGAGCGTGATCAGCTTACAGATCCGGTCGGTCCTGAAAGTGGAGACTATTATGTTATTCGAGGGTCTAACTACACCAGCGGGCGATTCAGCGAACTGCGTTGGACGTTTCGTGATTACGGTATCGAGGCACGACGAGACGTCGGCTTCCGTATCGCCAGGTATGTAGAATGAAGACACCAATCTTTAAAGCAGTCCTTACAAGTGCGATTCTGATTACCCTGTTGTTAACCGGCTTCTCACTTCACGCAGCGGAATCAGAGCCTTCAGCGGAATCAGAGCCTTCAGCGGAATCAGAGCCTTCAGCGGAACTACCTGCGCCTGGGAATGCCAGCACCAAACCACAAGTGAGTACTACTGTGGAACAGAACAAGAAACCGGATGAACAACCATTAACACCCACGCCACCGCAGTCTGAAAACCTGAAGAACCGTGAGCTGGGTGCCGCCTTCCGTCGGTTTCGGCCAAGTGAAGAGATCAGTGCAGACAATGCTGTGCCTTTCCCAGTAGATATATAGCTAGTTCCGACCAGGAAATTGAAAAATGATAACCACATAATACGTAGGAACTAGCCCGCATGGAGTCTGAATCTAGACAAGAACCAGCTAGTTCCGACCAGGAAATTGAAAAATGACAACCACATACGTAGGAACTAGCTCATTCATAGTCTGAATCTAGATAAGAACTAGCTAGTTCCGGCCATGGAATTTTTATGAAAACAATGACTTATGAAAGGAACCAGCTCATTCATAGTCTGAATCTAGACACGACCTAGCCTACTTTAGACCAAGGAACACAATGAAAAGACAGTTACCCGTAGAGTTCATATTCCAGCTTTTCTCACTGATCATTTCAGTGATCATCGTGCATGGTGTTTATGTATCTATCATCCGACCCAACGCGGTTGCTGTTCTTGAAGAACGGGCAATCCAGATAAATGCCAATCCGAGCTATGTACCGGAGAGGTCCGCCTATGTTGTGGTCCGTGATATGGAGCAGGAAGCCTGTTTTATCCTGATGTTTTGGGCTATATCGCTCATGGGCTACAAAGCACTACAATCACAACAGGAAAGGAAAATCCTGCAACTGGATCTTATCCCACTAACCCGGGGTACCAGTATCCTGCCGGAAGATAGCCGGGAGTATTCGAGACCTATCCAGGCTCTCACGGATTCCCAGCAAGGATTTCTTTTACCAAGATCCTTGTTAACTGCCCTGCACCGTTTCCGTTCTACCAGGAATATCCAGGATGTTGCCAATTCAATTCGAGCAATATGTGACTCCGAATCGGATAGGCTGGATTCCGAATTGTCAATGATTCGCTATATCGCCTGGGCAATCCCTTCTATCGGTTTCCTGGGCACTGTCCGCGGCATAGGGCAGGCGTTAGGGCAGGCTCACAAAGCCGTTCTGGGGGATATTGCTGGCGTCACCCAGAGTCTCGGGATTGCTTTTAACTCTACATTTGTTGCTCTGCTGATCAGCATTTTTGTGATGTTCCTCATGCACCAACTACAGTTGGCACAAGAAAGACTGGTTCTTGATGCTGAGGATTATTGTGACAACCGACTCGTTCGACACCTACAAACATAGAGAGACATAATTTTGGCTCTTGGAATTATTGAGATCAACGACGCTGGCATCCAGGTCGCTATAGAAAACGAAATCGTGACTACCAGTCCGGGATTCGCCGTGATGGATGGCGATCACCTGCTTGTTGGTGAAGAAGCACTACAAAATGCCAGGTTGTTACCACGCTGGACCAACAACCGATTCTGGAATCAGCTCAACACGGATCCAATTGCAAACAGTACTGATGAAGTTCGCCATCATGCGGATCTTGCATTCGTACATCTGGAATCCTTATGGAAACCGCTGAAAAATGAAGTCGACGGCGTCATTCTGTCGGTGCCTTCCTATTTTGAGCATCAGCAATTAGGACTTCTACTAGGCATGGCCAAGGAATGCGGTATTCCCGTCTCTGGGGTAGCTGATTCTTCGCTTTTAGCGGCATGCGATCTACCGGTTCGATCGACTTGCCTGCATCTTGATGTGCACCTGCACAGAACAACACTAACCAACCTGGCAAGTGATAGTAGCCTGAGCAGGAAAGAGGTTGCCACCATTACAGAGACCGGAATCTTCACCTTGTGGGATCGTTGGGCAAACATCATTGCCAACCAGTTTATCCAGACTTCCCGATTTGACCCGATGCACCATGCTAGCAGTGAACAGGCGCTATTCAATCAGTTGCCTGCCTGGATAGAACAGCTAGGCACTTCACGTGGCAATACTTTTGAACTGGACCTCGGGAATGTCAATCACTCGGTGTCAGTCTCCAGCGATCAACTGATGACTGCTTGTGCACAAATATATCCGCAACTTGTACAGTTCATCCGTACCCAGGTCGCAAGTAGCGAATTCTCAACCCTGCTCCTGTCTCATCGATTCGCAGGATTTCCCGGATTGAAAGATTCTCTGGGACTCATCGCTAATATCGAACTGGTAGAGCTTGAAGCAAACCAATCGATTGCCAGTGCCTATGCACATGCTGACAAGATTATTTCAGGTGACGGTGCCATTAACCATGTAACCAATTTACCCATCAGCAACCGATCAGTTAGATCGATCATGGTGCAGGACAAAGCTCGTGTGACCCATATGCTGATGGGTAACCACGCCGTTGCCATTGGCAAGTCTTTTCAGTTGTCCCGCAATCTAACTCAGGGCATTCGGAACGATCCTGAAAACCCGATCTGCACGCTCTATCCACGTGGTGATAGCTTGTACGTGGATGTCCACACAGCGGGTGCCCTGAACGTCAATGAAGAAACCGCGAACGGGCAAATGGCTCTAAAACCTGGCGACGTCCTTAACGTCGGCGAATATGTCATTACCCTCATCTCGGCCACCTAGGTCACACTACCATGGCAAAGCGCCGCGAATTCAACGTTTTTAGTCTTTCCTTTCTGGACGTCATGGCTTGTGGATTCGGCGCTGTAATCCTGATCTTCATCATCATCAACCATTCCACAGAAGTTACTTCCCAGGAAATCAATGCGCAGCTTCTTGCGGAAGTAAGAAAAATAGAAGAACAGGTCAGGGATGAAACCCTCAACCTGGTGGAGCTCCGAAATACGCTCGAAGAATCCGAAGATGAAATCATAACCACAGAAGCATTAGTGCTTGAGATTATCCTGGCGATCAAGGAACTGCAGGCGACGATACAGGAGCTGCTGGAGTCAGGTGCAAGCCAGGAGGATAACATTGAGGCACTGAAAGCCGAACTTAAACTTCTCGAGGAGGAAGCTGCGAGTCTTGAAGGAAGTGTGGCCGGTGCGGAATCCAGTGGAGCAAGCCTGCGTACAATTGTTGGACAAGGGGACCGGCAGTACCTCACCGGGCTGAAAATCGGTGGCCAGCACATCCTGATTCTGCTCGATGCATCCGCCAGCATGCTGGATAAAACTATCGTAAACGTCATCATAAGACGCAACTTATCAGACGAGAGAAAACTGCAATCAGAGAAATGGCAGCGCGCAATCGCCACCGTTGAGTGGATCACCGCCAACATGCCAAAAGATGCCAATTTCCAGTTGTTTACGTTCAACACCGAGGCAAAACCAACGATCAAAGGCACAGAAAATGAATGGCTGCGGGCAATCGAGAAGGCAGACACTGACGAGGCACTGGACAACCTGAAAAAAATAATCCCGTCCGGTGGAACTTCGTTGCACCATCCTTTCGCCCTCGCCAGAAAAATGGAACCCCAACCGGATAACATCTTCCTGATCATTGACAGCTTGCCAACCCGGGGATTTGAAGAACCAACAAGAAGTGCCATCGAAAGCCGTGATCGCGTTGCTTTATTCAGCAGCGCACTGGAGGAACTGCCGGACGCGAGCCCTATCAATATCATCCTGTTCCCAATGGAAGGAGATCCAATCGCAGCACCATCTTACTGGCGACTTGCTCAAATCACTGGCGGGTCATTCCTGGCGCCGCCGGAGGATTGGCCCTGATGCGCAGGCGCCGACGAGAGATAGAAGGAGTCAGCCTCTCATTCCTTGACGTCATCAGTTGTGGCTTTGGCGCCATAATATTGATGTTAGTGCTAACCAAGGTATTTGAACCGATCATTCTTGAAGATACCATCGAAAACCTGCAGGGTTATCTCGCGGTGCTACAGCAGGATCTATTCGAAATTCGAGGAGAGAGCAAGGCACTGAACCGGGAAATGGTGAGAAAGGAAGACAAACAGGAGGAGGAGCTGAAAGAACTTGCCCACGTGAAGGCGGACCTTTCTGCGCTGCAATCAAAGTTCGACGCCACCATCGACAAGAGCAAAGTCGATAACGTTATCGAAGGCAGGCTGGCGAGGGCCAAGCAATCACTGACGGCGGAGATGGAAGCTCTGCTCGCCGACTACAAGAAAAGCCTGGATGACAACAAGATCGGCGGCATTCCCGTGGATAGCGAATATGTCATTTTTATCATCGACACCTCAGGCAGCATGTACAATTATGCGTGGCCGCTGGTGCTGCAGAAAGTGTCTGAAACACTGGACGTCTATCCAAGATTGAAAGGCATTCAAGTAATGAATGATATGGGTAACTACATGTTCTCCCAATACACCAATGACTGGATTCCGGATACCGCCGCCCGCCGCCGCGCGATTATTGAAAGATTGCGATCCTGGAACGTTTTCAGCAACTCCAGCCCGGTGGAAGGAATTACAAAAGCGATATCTACATTCTATAAACCTGGCAGAAAAATCAGCCTGTTCGTATTCGGTGATGAATTCAGTGGCCGCTCAATCCAAAGTGTTGTCGATATCGTCGACAGAATCAACCGCGAAGATGCAGCCGGTAACAGAATGGTCAGGATTCACGCCATTGGCTTCCCCGTTCAATTTGCCAACCCACCCCGCTACCAGGATACCGGCATCAAATTCGCCATCCTGATGCGAATCCTGTGCGAGAGAAATGGCGGCACGTTTGTTGGGCTGAACGATTTTCGTTACTAGGGAGCCCCTGATCAAGTCGGAATGCCGCACCAATTCGATATCTCTGGCTTCTTGTACTTAATCATCTTATGGTTCATATTGATTTTGAAGAATTTATCCGGACAGCTGGATTTATTTGACGATGGCTATTAGTGACTACGAAATACAACCATTATTTGCTGAACCATACTTAAGGGCGGACATCGGTCATGCCATTAGTGATGAGCAAGTAAAGTACATAAAGAGTCTAAAAATGGTAACAAACAGGGACAATTTGATCTCTGAAAATCTCTATATATTTGAAGAACCGGAACTGCTGAGTATTAAAGTCGCAGTGCAAGAAGCACTAGATCTTTTTGCCAGCGAAGTAATGGGTATTAAACAAAAACTTTACGTTACGCAATCGTGGGCATTGACTAACAACCCTAATGTCAGCATGCATGGTCACTCTCATTCTAATTCACTTATATCCGGTTCTTTGTATTATTGTGACATGCCTTCTCCTGTAGCAAACATGATTTTTGATAGACATAAGACGTATCAACAACTAGAAATAAATCCGGAGAGAGATAAGCAGAACATATATAACACCCCACTAAATGTCCTTACACCTAAAAAAAATGCCCTATTTCTGTTTTCTTCAGGTGTTCAACATTTTGTTGAAACAAATTCTTCTAACCAACTAAGGCATTCAATCGCATTTAATACTTTCATTAAGGGCAAATTAGGTAGTTACAGAGATGTTTCAGAGCTAACGTTGTGATTTACCTTACAGTCACAGGGCCTCATCACTGACGTAATTTCGCGAACACGGCCATACATCAAGACCAGGCCAACAACGTTATAATCCCCGACCATGACCGACGCCATAGACATTCTGCAAAATACGTTCGGCTATGAGCAATTCCGGTCTCCCCAAGATGACGTTATCGCAACGTTGCTCGATGGTGGTGATGCACTCGTGCTGATGCCGACTGGCGGCGGCAAATCTCTCTGCTACCAGATTCCCGCCATAGCCCGGAACGGATGTGGCATTGTGATATCGCCGCTTATTGCTTTGATGCAGGACCAGGTTGATTCGCTGCGAGAGTCTGGCGTGCGTGCAAGTTTTCTAAATTCGACACTTGATCGCCAAGAAGAGGCTCAGGTAGAAAAATCCCTGCGTGAAGGACAATTGGATCTCCTGTATATCGCCCCTGAACGATTGATACAACCACGTACACTGTCATTACTTAAACAATCGAATATCAGTCTTTTCGCCATCGACGAAGCACATTGTGTCTCTCAATGGGGGCACGACTTTCGCGCTGATTACCTGAAACTGAACGTGTTGCACGACGAATTCCCTCACGTGCCACGCATCGCACTTACGGCGACTGCTGATAAGAGAACCCGGGAAGAAATCATATCCCGCCTTGAACTGACGCAGGCTACACAGTATCTCGCCGGTTTCGATCGCCCGAATATCCGCTACACTATCACGCTCAAGCACAATCCTAGAAACCAGCTATTGCGTTTTCTTAGGAATGAACACTCGAACGACGCTGGTATCATCTATTGTCTATCACGCAAGAAAACCGAAGAAACTGCTGCCTGGTTAGGCGAGCAAGGCTTTGAGGCACTACCCTATCACGCGGGTCTGACTTCCGAAATACGGTCAGAACACCAGGCTCGTTTTCTGCGCGATGATGGCGTCATCATTGTGGCAACTATTGCTTTTGGTATGGGTATCGATAAACCGGATGTACGTTTTGTCGCACATATGGACCTGCCCAAGACAATTGAATCCTACTACCAGGAAACAGGGCGAGCCGGTCGGGACGGTTTACCTGCAGATGCTTGGATGATTTACGGGCTGCAGGATGTGATTAAACTTCGCCAGATGCTCAATGGCGCAGGCGGCAGTGAGGAACACAAACGTCTGGAACAGCACCGCCTTAATGCCATGTTGGGATTGTGTGAAATCACGTCATGTCGAAGACATGCACTACTCATGCATTTTGACGAGCAATCAGCGGAACATTGTGGTAACTGCGACACTTGCCTGACGCCAGTCGATAGCTGGGATGGGACGCAAGCCGCTCAAAAGGCGCTCAGCGTGGTATTTCGCACCGGGCAACGTTTTGGTGTAAATCATCTGATTGATGTGCTGCGCGGCACCGAAACTGACAAGATTTTTCAATTCAACCATCACCATCTGCCGGTTCACGGTATTGGCACAGAACTCGACAAAAACCAGTGGCGTTCCGTGTTCCGGCAACTAATGGCGCGAGGTTATATCAGCGTGGACCTTGATCGCTTTGGCGGAATCAGACTCGAAGAGAATTGCCGTCCCCTGCTACGAGGTGAAGAAACAATCGAATTGCGTCGGGATGTCAAACAAAAAGTCGCTAAAAAACAAACCAGGACACCACTACCTGAAGATATTGACGTCGGCATCTGGGAAGCACTAAGAGAATGCCGACGTGGATTGGCACAAGCGCAAGGTGTGCCTCCCTACATTATTTTCCACGATAGTACACTGCAGGCGATGGCCGGTTTAATGCCTAAAACACTCGATGAATTTGGGCTTCTATCGGGCGTTGGTGAAAGAAAGCGCGAGAAGTACGGTCCGGTGTTTCTCGAAGTGATACTTAATGCAAAGGTCAATCACATCTAATCGGGCAGCAGCGAAAGCTGGTGCTTGAGTTCCTGGATGCTCCTGCATAACCACCATCACCACCTTCAATGAAGTGAATGTGATCAGCAGCCTCCACGCTCTGCACATAGCAGGTCATCAGTGACTCATCCGATAGGTGAACGCCGTAGAATAGTTCACCTGTCATGTATCTGTCGTCAGGACCGCATGCCTCTGGCTCTCCTTCCCTGGAAGTCTGGATCTATCAACCGCTTCGGATGAACACCATCTACAAAGCCCATGAACCCGGGTGCTCTCACACTGTAGCCCAGTAACGCCTGAACCCGGTCAGAGTATTGAGCGGCTTTATCCGGTGGCACTGCTAACACCATGGTTTCCAGTTGTCGTAGCCACGGTTGGCAGTACTGGGGTGTAATGGCCAGGCGCGGCTTATCAGAGTTGTTGGCACCACCTCGATGGTACAAAGAACTACAGAAAATGAATACTGAACCTTTCGGCATCAGCACTTTTTCCACCCTGGTGTCATCTTCTGTGGGAAGCTCATCGGTCCAGGTGTGGCTATTCGGAATAAATTCTGTCGCCCCATTGTTGTGGGTAAAATCATCGAGGTTCCAGACCGTGCTGATACCATGAAGTCTGGTCGGGTCTGCGCCGTCACCGCCCACATTATCGCGATGAAAGTTTTGTTTTGTCTCACCGGGATGAGAATTGATGGCTAGATTTGCATACAGCAAATAATCCGCTTCAAGCAGCTCATCAATTATTGCCAGTGAACAGGGGTGTTCAACTACCCTTGCCAGCACCGGGTCTTTAGCCAGGAGCGCATATACTCTTTCAGAATGGTAACCCTCAAAGTCATTCCTGCCTTTGAGTTGACCTTGTAACCACGGAGAAAGTGCAGCTTTGATTCGTTCAACCTCTGCATCGCAGAACACGGACTCAATAATTGTGTAGCCATTTTCCCTGATTTGCCGAACGTGATCTGAAGTATCCATATGCGTATTCTAATTCGTTTTGAATCCCAGGGAACCTTTAATCAACTAAGGCCGTGCTAGCACCACCTCAATCTCAACCAACATGCCAGGCCTTGCCAGCCCGGCTACCGCAACCGCCGAGCGCGCCGGTAAATTAGGTTGTTCTTTTGTACCGAAATACTGGGTGTAAGCTTCCATAAAACCTGAAAAGTCCATCCGACCACCCTTCTCAGGTACGCCCACCAGGAACACTGTCATCTTGATGACATCTCCCATGCCAAGCCCTTTTTCCTTCAAAGATCCTTCAATCCGCTTAAAGACAGAGATCGCCTGGGTCTTGGTATCCCCCCAGAACTCGCGACTGAACCTTTCCGCCTCAGGGTTCGCCGCACCAGGCACCGTGCCGCTGTGATAGATCAGAGTCGTCCCGGCTTTAACCTCTACGGCCTGCGAAATTGGGAAAGTGGAATTGTTTGGCAGCGGATAGCGATGCACCTCGGCAAAGACGAAGCCACTGACCAGAACCAGTGCAGCTTGGATAACAGTTTTCATCTTGAACCCCCTTAGTTCTTGTTGAGTGTCTGATTGAAAGTATTAATATAAACGAGCACATCCCGGATAGATTCTTCATCTTCTAACATCGATATCGAAGCTCGCATTTGGGCACCATACAGGTCACCTTCAGCCGCACCACGTGATCCATTCCTGTAGCTAACTAATTCCCGTTCAAGATACCAGTCATGTTGACCGGCTAACCTAGGCGCGCCAAAAGTTTCATTACCCAGCCCATCTGCGCCATGGCATGTTCCACAGCTCTGGTAGAGTTTAGCGCCCCTTGCAGAATCACCGAAAATGGTAGAGGAAGCTGGAGTCGATTTCATAGTACCGACAAAGGCTGATACTTCTCCAATCGCATCCTCGTCCAGCGCGGTGACCATCTGCTGCATTTCTTGAACGTGATTTTTAGCACCAGCGCCACCCCGGATCATTTTCTTATAGTTCATCAGTTGCACTTTGACATACCAGGTTCCCAGGATGGATAGGTTCGGTGCGTCCAGCGAGCGATTCCCCTGGAAGGCTGTGCCGTGACAAACAGTGCAATAAATAAAACGTTCGGGAGTCGGCTGAGACGTGACCGGTTCCGCTGCGCAAATGATCCCGGGGCTCAAGACAAGCGTTAATGAAAGAATGCAGAGGACTACTTTCTTCATCCTGTTTTTGCCAGTTGTACCCTGGTATTGAATTCATGAAGTGCATGGTGCGCCGCAGATAACGCCCCCTCCTGCCATCCCGGTTGATAGCTGATTTGATCGCCTACCATATAGTGTCTGCCTTCCGGCTTCTGCAATAATTTTAAATACTTGTTTCGTGCCTCCGGCGACAAGCTTGAGGTGCAGCCAAGCTGGTGGTTCATCCGGTGCCAGATCACACTGACTCCGTTCTCAATATAGTCGGCATAGTTCGGATGGACCTTCGTTCCCTGGCGTATGGCTTCATCCAACCGAGCCTGTGGGGTCATCCGCCCAAACCATTCAGAATGAGCATTAGTCCAGGCATATGATCCCAGCATGATTCCTTTTTGCTTGTTGATGCCATGGCTGGGATACCAGATTTGCTCGATCGGCTGGTTAGTCCAGGAAATACCCCCGTAGATATCCTGGCGTTCCCAAAACCGCTCTTTCATTTGAAATGCGATTTTCATTAATTTGCCACGGCCAAAGGAGGCTAAACCACCCCTATAGTTTTTTGAAAAGTTATTTGGAATCCCGTTCATGATGTTCGCTGGTATGCTGTTGAAACAATAATCGGCAGTGATGTGCTTTCTCTGTCCGTCTTCGTTATAACTGATCTGCACTGCCTCTTCTTTCAGCGTGACGGTTTGCACCTGGGCACCCATTACAATTCTTGCCTTCAGGTGTGGCAGGAAGGCTTTAAAAATTTTGTCATTACCTCCAACGGCCTGCATCAGCGGAGCCGCATAATCCTGAGCTTCTGCCCAGTGCATCCCCCTTCTCCAGAAGTTACTTTTTAATAATTCCGAGAAATCGAGTGTGCCTTTTTTGATCGCAGGAGTCGTCATACCCCCTGATGCATAACCCGCCCGATCCGACCCTTTGTAACGACCTTGTTTGTCGAGATCACCATAGGCTCGAATAAATGCGCTGAGCCTTTCTGCATCTTCACCTGAAAATTCTGCATCAAATACTCTTGTATCTATGGCCTTTGACATCAATTCGCTCATAAAGCCACGTGCATCAGCAACGTACTCACGCATCTGCAGGGGTCTGCCACAATATGCATTATCGTCCTGAACTAACGCGTGCCGGTTCTCCGTGATGAATACCTCGAGTTCTACACCCAGCTCCCGGCAATAGCCCAACACCAGGTGATGGTGTGCGGGTATCCGCGCCACACTTGCATTGAAGTAAAGATGGGGGGCATCGTCAAATTCGCATTTTTGAGGTTGACCAATTTCATCGATAACATCCCCTGATCTGACAGTAAGGTTCCGGCCACCAATTCTTCCGGACGCTTCAATGATGGTGCAATCGAATCCGGCTTTCTCGAGTTCATAGGTGATCGCGAGATTACAGAGTCCGGCGCCCAATAAAACAACACTTCGCCTTTCACCTCTGGCCTTCACCACCTGCGCTTTTACTGACCGTGTCAGTGGCAATAGTCCAAGTGCGACACTGACCTGATACAGTGCAGCAGAGCCGCCTGCACTACCGACCCATTGTAGTAACTGTCGTCTGGAATAGTGTCGGGGCATGCGGCTTTTTCTACCCTGGCGATTAGTAATTGAATTGCGCTGTATAGGTAATTGTCTGTTCCGCGCCTCTGCGCATTTTTAATCTGTAGGCCATGGTCGCGCTATCTAACTTTTCGCCTTTATGACTCTCCTGGGTGATTACCCAGGCACCATTAAGTTTTTCTTTCACCATTAATTCAATCGCCTTATTTTTGTGATTTTTTACAGTAATTGAGTAGCTAACTTCTGCACCACGGTTCCCGAGACGCCGGTAGTTCGTCTGTTTTCTAATCGCGGTCACGTCAAAAGCCCTTCCAACTTTAATTTCGATGTCAGAATTAACCGGTGTATGTTGCACCCTGTCTTCACCCGCTAATAGCAAAACACCGCCACTATCTGCTTTGTAAACGCGCACCTTGCCAGCCGGTAGAGGTACATTGAGGTTATTTCTGCGTGTGTTCCTAAAAGTGAGAATGACATTGGCTTTAAGTTTCTGCGTACCTTGAGCCTGGTATTGCACCACTTCGTTTTGCAGGACATAGGATTTCTCGACATCAATACCCCTGGCAGTCATCAGCCTAACTTGTTTTACCGAGTTGGTTTCGAGCGTGGTGCGTCTTGGGAAATCATAAAGATGGTACTCAAAGAACGACTCCTGGCTGGGTACAATCGCTGCCTCTGCACTTAATCCCAATGCTTGCTGAGTAGCCCGCCTCGCCAATTGAGGTAGATCCCTGACCCTCCGCACATCTCCGGCCACCAGCTTTAGCATGGCATTCTTGTATACGGCGCCGCTCTGGTTCACCAGTGTAACCCAGCCATCGAGGGAAGCTTGCGACTCATCCGCGCTCAAGGTCAGTACATAATCAGTCCGCCAGGAAATATTTTCGGTAAGGTAGGATATCTGCAAACCCTGCCTGCCCCTGATCGTGTTTTCCACATTCCACAGCAATGTGGGCGTGGTTTTGAGGTCATCCGGCAGGTACGCCAGCGTAATTATGCCTTCTGGATCAATCTCGATTTCATCGCCAAATCTGACAACTTCGGGATTAATCGACAGCAAGATGCCTTCACGAAGCAACCTCTCAAAACGAATCCCATCCTGCACGCTTCTGGAATATTTGAGTTTCTGGCCGAGGAACCTCTCCAGCAGTGTCTGCTTGTTTAACAAATCGTAACGATAACTTTGCTCAAGAACCTGCAATCCTTTTTCGTCTGAGTCAGATGTAACTGACACCGATGAAGGGTCGATACTTCGGGCGACATCCTGGAATTCTAGTTCAAATTCACCAAGCGGTAACAGGACATTTCGTTTTTCACGGATGATTGCAAAATTGCCATCGTAAACAGTGACACTAACGTCCACCTGTTGTTCGTCACTGACGACTATTCGCAGATCCTCGGCAAGCGACAGCGAAAAATAGCTAAAAATGACTATCTTTAATATCCTAACCATAGCCAAGGTTATCACACAGGCAAGTATGACTTCCTATTCTCTCACTTTGAATGGACAACGACGCACAGTACAGGCTGACGGTAATACTTTCCTACTGTATGTGCTTCGCAATGAACTCGGAATCAACAGTCCAAAGTATGGTTGTGGAACGGAACGGTGTGGGGCTTGTCGCGTACTTGTTGACGGTGAGATCGCCTATGCCTGTACACGAACATTGAATGATTCCAGCGGCACTAACATTGTTACTGTGGAAGGACTGTCAAAAGAGGGCCAGCTACATCCATTACAGAGGAACTTCCTGGATCTGAACGCCGGACAGTGCGGATACTGCCTGAGTGGGATTCTGATCAGCGCCTACAAATTATTGGAGACCAACCCCTGCCCTCAACGATCAGAAATTACCGAAGCCCTCAAAGATAACCTCTGCCGGTGTGGCGCCCACAATCGAATTATTGAGGCAATTAAAGCTACCGCAGGCGAGGCCGATGAGTAAGGATCTGCCCGACGCATTGCGACGCAACCCCTTGCTGTCCACCTGGCTGCAGTTCGACAATGAAAAGGTGCTTGTGCAAACGGGAAAAGTGGAATTGGGCCAGGGGATATCTACGGCTATCGCCATGATTGCCGCTGAAGAACTGGATGTCTCCCTTAACCAGATTGATATTAAAACAGGCAGGACAGACTCGGGACCCAATGAATTTCTGACGGCGGGCAGTATGTCCATAGAAGGAAGCGGCAGCGCAGTTCGCCAGGCTTGCGCGGATGCAAGGTCTTATCTCCTGAATCAGGCTGCTGGCCTATTTGATGTGAGTTCCAAGGAACTCTCCATCTGCGATGGCATCATTTCAAACCCGGCAGGCAACGAGCAGATTTCCTATTGGCAATTGCTGGATGGTAGCCAACTGGACTTCGAGGCGAACGGGGAAGCTAAGGCGAAAGCGCCGTCCCAGTACAAACTGGTTGGTCATTCCACCACACGCATTGACCTCTTAGGCAAGCTCACTGGCGAAACTGCATTTATCCAGGATCTCAAATTTGAAAATGCTTTGTATGCAAGGATTGTTCGTCCCCCGGGTATGGCATTTAGCCTCTCTTCACTGGATGCAAGTGATGTTGAAGCGATGCCGGGAGTCTGCAAGGTAGTAGTAGATGGTAATTTTATCGGCGTCATCGCTGACAACGAATTTACGGCGGTTGAGGCGAGAAAAAAACTGCACCAACTGGCCGAGTGGCGAACAAAGCCAGAAGACAGACTGCCGTCAGATATCCCACGATTCCTGAAGGAAAATGTCGATGATAGCTTGCTGGTTGAAGATGGTACGCCGGTAGAAACCAGTATTCCTCCGCTACTTGAAGCAGCCGGTGGAATCCGATGCAGTGCAGCCTACTTCAAGCCCTACCACCTCCATGGTTCGATCGGTCCCTCTGCTGCAATCGCTGAATTTCGTGATAACCGCCTAACCATTTATTCCCACAGCCAGGGTCCTCATGTTGTTCGTGCAGCCATTTCACAGGCACTGGACATGGACCTCGATCAAATCACGGTTATTCATGCCGAGAATGCTGGTTGCTACGGCCACAATGGTGCCGATGATGCGGCGATGGACGCCGCCATGCTGGCCCGCCAGTATCCCGGACACCCTATTTTTCTACAATGGCAACGAGAGGATGAACATCTGTGGGAACCTTTTAGCCCGGCAATGCTGGTAGAACTGGATGCTTCTGTGATAGACGGATCTATCAGGACCTGGAATGCCGACATCTACAGCCAGACCCATATGGGCAGGCCAATTCCTTTTGGCAGCGTGACTAACCTCGTTGCTGCGTGGCAGAAATCGGAATCCATGCCGCGCGCTGAAGCACGGCCTGGAATTGCATTTCATGGTGGCATTCACAGGAATGCCGATCCCTACTACCAAATTCCTGCAAAAAGAATCGTCAAGAATCTTGTTAGAGACCAGAAGGTAAGAACTTCTTCGACACGTTCCCTCGGTGCCTTTGCCAACGTATTTGCCATCGAAACATTCATGAACGAACTAGCACACGCATCCGGGCAGGATGATGTTCAATTTCGACTTAATCACTTGCGGGATCATCGAGGCAGAGCAGTAATTATGAGCACGGCGGCTCGCCTGAAAGATTATCAGGTGGAGGAACGAGAAGGATGGCAGTATGGCCGAGGAATTGCCTTCGCTCGCTACAAAAACAGCAAATGCTACACCGCTGTGGGTGTTGTCCTGGGCGTCAACCAGGAAACATTGGAAATCAGCTTACGGCATACAGTAATTTCAGCGGATGCCGGTCAGGTCATTGATAAAGACGGACTAACGAATCAATTGGAGGGTGGGTTTATCCAGGCAGCAAGTTGGACCCTGAAGGAAGCCGTGCAACTCGGTGAATTTGCATCCATCAGTGAGAACTGGGACAGTTATCCAATCCTCACCTTCCCGGAAGTGCCTACCGTGGAAACTATCATTCTAGATCAACCGGAAGAACCGAACCTTGGTGCTGGAGAAGCAACCCAGGGACCCACACCTGCAGCAATCAGCAACGCCATTTTCGACGCCACAGGCATCCGCATTCGCGAGATTCCCTTTCTCCCTGACCTGCTAAGAAGCCTGGCGCTTAAAGACTAGCTCCAAGTGTATACTGGCCATTTAACCTGCCAGATCTCAATGAATATTGGAGAAAACCTATGGCGACAGCGAAATTCAACCGCACATCGCAGGACGTCGGCAATATTCTGGCCATGGAACATGTCAATGTCACTGTACCGGATCAATTGTTAGCGACATTTTTCTATGTCAATGGCCTTGGTTTTACGCGAGATCCTTACATGGATTTTGGGCCATTCAATGTTTGGATTAATGTAGGAAACCAGCAATTTCATCTGCCAACGAGTGAACCACAAGTGTTGCGGGGGACAATTGGGGTGGTCGTACCCAGCCTGGATGAATTAGACAAGCGGCTGACCCGAGTTGCGCGACGTTTAGAAGGTACTCGCTTTAAATTCAGGGTGAACAGAGAAACAATCGATGTCACCTGCCCCTGGGGCAACAAGATTCGTTGTCATTCACCTGGAAAGTTCGGTCATATGACGCTCGGTATCCCCTATGTGGAGTTCAAAGTGCCGCAGCGTACCACCACTGGTATTGCCCGTTTTTACCGGCAGGTATTTGATGTTTCTGCAACTGCTCGCAAAGGGACCTGTAAGGTCGATATTGGCCAGGGGCAAACATTGAGGTTCAAAGAATCAGCAAAAACGGTGCCTGGTTACGACGGACACCATATCGCCATCTATGTTGTGAATTTCTCAGGGCCATATGGCTACCTCAAGAAAAAGGGTTTGATCACAGAAGAGTCAGATGAAAACCAATACCGATTCCAGAAAATCGTGGATCCCACTTCAGGAAAACCGCTGTTTGAAATTGAGCATGAAGTCAGAAGCCTGCACCACCCCATGTATAAGAGGAACCTGGTAAACCGAAATGCAACCCAATCGTTTTTTGGATACCAACATGGGCGTGACGCATTTAGACCATAGCTCTGATCAACCTGTCCCAATATCCCGTGAGCGGGTAGAATAGCGCCTTCGTTTTATTGAAGTCAGCTCCATGTCCACACGCAGCATGCGCCGAGCCTTCGGCTTGAGGATTCTCAACGCCAATCACAAAGACATTCGTCGCTTAAAACGCGAAGGTCACCAGGCGGAACTCCACGGAAACAAGTTCTGGAATTCAAGTTTCCTGATAATGGACTACCTCAAGAGAAACCCATTGACGAAAAATACCCGGGTCCTGGAAATTGGTTGCGGCTGGGGGTTGCTTGGTCTGTACTGCGCCAAAACGTTTGGCTGTAAAGTCAGTGGTATCGACGCTGATAGAAATGTACTCCCCTTCCTGCAACTTCATGCGGATATTAATGGCGTGTCAATGCATGCTGAGAAAAAATCCTTCCAACAACTGACGGTGGACTACCTTAGCTACTATGATCTTATCCTCGGCGCGGATATTTGCTATTGGGATGAGATGATCGGCACCCTCATGAACCTCATTGCCCGATCAAAGCGTGCCGGTGTCAGGAAAGTTATTGTTGCAGACCCCTGCCGGCCTCCATTCAATGACCTGGCGACACGCTGCAAGGATAAATATGATCAGGTTGAGCTGAAAGAGAAGTTTCTTTCTCGTCCGGTCAATGCATCGGGAGAAATCCTGATTGTTGGTTAACGCTTTTTATGCGTTATCGGTACAAAACGCACCGGAAGTACATTGCGTTCGGTAACAGTCATATCGATATTTTTTGTGATTACTTTTAGTTGCTGGGTCTCATCCTGTGCTCCCACCGGCATGACCATTCGAGCCCCTGGTGCCAGCTGATCCAGCAACGTATCAGGGATATTCAAACCGGCTGCGGTAACGATAATGCCATCAAAGGGCGCCTCCTGCGGCCAGCCCAGCATACCATCGCCGTAACGAACATAAACATTGTCATAACCAAGCATAGCCAATCTTGTTTGCGCCTCACGCGCGAGATTCGCCACGATTTCTATGGTATAAACTTCGCGAACAATTTCAGCCAGCACTGCAGCCTGGTATCCCGAGCCGGTTCCTATTTCCAGAACCTTTGCACCACCATCGACGCCTAAAATTTCAGTCATCAGTGCAACAATGAAGGGTTGAGATATAGTTTGCCCTTCGCCGATAGGCAACGGGTAGTTCCCGTAGGAACTTTTTCTTAAGTAGACTGGTACGAACTTATGGCGTTCAACCTTGCCTATGGCCTTCAATACCGGCTCTGAAAATTGTGCCTGACCAACATAGTGTCTGGCTTGATACATATCCTGCTTGATTTCTTCAATCATCCGTTCACGCATTTTTCGCCACTCATATTCCTCGGCAATGATTGATACTGGTAACAGCGAAAAACTTAATAAAACAACGAGCAGAATGTGCTTCATCAAATTGCCTATGTGCATCTATCACCTGATTTTTTCATGTTATCATCTTCGCCGCAGCTTACGACAAATGATGACAAAATCAGCATAATGATCATCTCTACAACACACAATATCGAAGGCAAAAAGATCACAAAATACCTCGGTGTAATCACAGGTGAGGCGATTCTCGGCGCAAATATTTTCCGTGACATGTTTGCAGCTGTGAGGGACATTGTCGGCGGACGCAGCGCCTCCTATGAAAAAGAACTAGGCAAAGCCAGGGAAATTGCGCTCGATGAGTTGGAAGAATGGGCAGAAGAACTGGGTGCCAATGCCGTTATTGGCGTGGATCTTGACTATGAAAGTTTTGGGCAGACCAACGGTATGATGATGGTCAGTGCGACCGGTACTGCTGTTTTCCTTGAGGACAATTAATGAAGTTGTCGAAATCTCATCCCGATTCCCAGATTCAGACGTCAACGGAGAAATCAAGCTAGACAAACCACTCATCCGGCATTGAGTCGTGAATAATTTCAGAGAGACCGAAAACCTGGATACCGGCTGCCTGGCAAACCGATTCAGCAAAGTGAGAAGGACGGGCGGTACGCACCATTACTTTCGCGTTTGGATATTTCTTTTTTAGCCATAGTGAAGTTCGCAGGTTTTCGTCATCCACTCCTGTAGCGATCAATACCAAAGGCTCCCTCTCATGCAGATCAATCAGGCGTTCCAACTGTTGCCACACTTCAGGATGTCCGATTTCGCTTTGCAGCACGTGCAGGTTAATGTCTTTGGAAATTTCTTTTTGCTCTTTCGCCACCAGGATACGGCGGTGCGCGTCAATGTCGATAATACCAATATCGCATATCTCGTCCTGAGCCAGCTCCAACAGTTCTTCCAGTACGGTCTGCCCAAAGCGACCGAAACCTGCTAGAACAACCGTGTCTAAATCGCCCGTGGATTTGAAGTGGGCCATCATGTCATTTTTAACCAGGTACTGGGCCGCCAGGTGATTGCTGTTGAATGCAATACAATTCTTGACCACACGTGATGATTTCAGCATGCGCATAAACCGCAGACGGTTACAGTGCACAACGATGCGACTGCCAAAATCTGGTCGCATGTCCAGGATCTTGCTTGCCGCTTCAAAATTATCGAAGTCTTTTTTGCTGGCGAGTATGACTCGTTTTGCTCGAGACAGGCGTAACGTGGACAGGAAGAATTCATTGGTAAAGTCACCGGTCAATACTTTTGACTTGTATCTTTCAGTTAATTCCCTGGCCCGGGAACTGCTGATTTCCCTATCGACAATCACCACTGGTGTTTTCGGATTCAGTTCCTTCAGTTTCTCCAAAATAATCTGCGCTACATCATCCGCACCTATCAACACCACATGACCGCTAATATTCCGTAGCCACCTGTCCTGATTGCTTATTACCTGGTGGACCCAATCGACTATTGTTGAACCGGTGAGAAGCGGCGCACCAAAATAGCTTATCCATAGCAGCGCCTGACCCCATAAAGGCCCAGACACGGGCACACCAAGATCCAACCCACCCAGGATGAACAAGCCCAGTGTGTAATACATTTTGGTAGCAAGATTGACATCAACAAGATCCCGCTCGCTAACCTCAACACCGGACTGAAATCCTGCTAAACCGCATGAGAACACGATCATCGCCAGTGCCCATCGCCAATTCAGTACCGGGGTAATCATGTTCTTGAAATCGATAATATTCACGGGGTTACCACAGGCTGGAACTCAACAAAAAAGGACGTTACACCAGCTTCAATGAGGGATGGAACATGATACCAGAGGATACAACGATCTCGATGAGATTAAGTTTAATCAGCCTTGTTGTGGGCTTGATGTGTCAAAGCAAGAATGCTATCCAACATCAACAGAAGCAGTAGAACTGATGCACCTAATCCCGGCAAAATAAGTGCCTGAATCGTTTGTGCCGAAAAACGAAACAGATCTTGTGACCCAAGGTAATGAGCAGAAAACGTTATAAGTCCAGCGCCAACAATGAGAGCCAACATCCCTATCAAGCCAGACTGAAATATTGCGGCTGACCTCGCTCGCTCAATTTTTATTCGTAGTATCCGTTGTAAAACCTGGTCAGGAAAATTGCTGGGTAATCTTGCTTCAGAGGATCCGAGATATCTATAGAGTGTACTGTATTCACTACCGTCCTCAGGCAGGGGTTTACCCTGGGACAATAAATTATCCAGTTCATCCTGTTCACTGTCCTGTCCTTCAACACTAATGTCATCGTCACTCATGCTACACCTTCCCTGAATCCAGCTCGCGGATTCAATTCTTCCAATCTCGATTTCAATTTGCGTCTTACTCTGTGCAGGATGCTCTTAACCGTGCCGCCTGGTTTACCAATGATCTCACTGATTTCTTCCACACTCATTTCCTGTAGATGAAACAAGGTAATGATAGAGCGCTCATCCAATCTTAATTTGCTTATCTCACCGTCGATGATACCCCGAACCCGGCTTTCATCAGATATTGACTCAAGGGAGGCCTGGTCCAACTCCGGCTCATCCCCCAGTACATCCATGGGCAGCCGCTTTCTACGAAGGAACGTTAACGCTGTTCTCCAGGCGATCCTGTATAGCCAGGTCGAAAATTTGGAATCAAATCGAAATTTGTGAAGGTTAAAAAATACCTTTACGAATACATCCTGGCATATTTCCTCACGGTCCTGCGATTGTGGAATCAACCGCCAGATGAATTTCGCCACTGAATCCTGATACCGGGCCAGCAGGTACTCGTAGGCACGATGATCCCCCCGGAGTACTCGCCGTACCAGGTCCTCATCCGGTTCCATAGAGGTCACAAACACACCACTGTAGTGGACGTCTGATTGGTCATACATACCAGTATGACGGCTGCACTAGCATTCGGGTTGCAAATAAGTAAAGAAAATTGCAAACGTATCTTGAATTAACGCCTCTAACGGGTACTAGTCACTCAATATGAGGAAAAAGCCATGGCTTTTGAACTCGTTCCCATCCTAATTGTCCTGGGTTTCTTTTTGTTGGTGGGATTCCTCACCCGAACCCTGTCAGATAACCGTGTACGCCGGGAGTTGATCCAGGGCAACGCTGATACCGATAC